>CAJXXJ010000227.1 GCA_913062745.1 uncultured Phaeodactylibacter sp. | reverse complement strand
CTGGTTCCGGGTGCTGTATTAAACCATGCGGGGCGCCGGCCGTTGTACCGGTATGAATAAAAAGAGAATACCACCCAAGCCCGGGCAGGAAAGCGTATGGGACTACCCACGCCCGCCTAAGCTCGAACCGGTCAGCGCACATCTGACAGTCAGGTTTAACGGAGTAGTCATCGCCTCTACTAATCGTGGCTACCGGGTACTGGAGACCAGCCACCCGCCAGTCTACTATGTCCCGCAGGAAGATACCCGAATGGAATATCTGGAGCAGGACCCCAAATTTCAGTCCCACTGTGAATTCAAGGGCAAAGCCCGCTACTGGAACCTAAAGGTTGGCGGCCGGGCGAGCCAGTCCGCAGCCTGGAGCTACCCGTCGCCCACGCCGGCTTTCGCTCCCATCAAAGACTATCTGGCTTTCTACCCCAGCCGGGTAGACCAATGCTTTGTGGGAGACGAAGAAGTGCAGGCACAGGAAGGCGACTTCTACGGCGGTTGGATCACCTCCAAAATCGTCGGCCCTTTCAAAGGCGGCCCCGGCACTTGGGGATGGTAGGAGCGGGCACTGCTTTTCCCAGGCCTGATGATGGAGGCAAAGAAGGCCACTTACGGAGTGAGCCGTAAAATTTTAGTCCCTACAGCCCCTTAAGTTTTCTCGCCCATGATTTCAGCGATAGAAGCCTCTTCCAGCTTTTTGCCGAGATATATCAGGCGGGTCCCTTCGACAATCTCCTGCACCTCATCCAGCGCAGGCGGAATCGGCTCCAGCACGCCATTCGGGAAGCGGATGAACAGGGGTGCAGTCTGATTATTGACAGCAACCCGGTCGATCATCCGTTCCAGATCTTCCCGGCTGTTAGCCTCCACTTCGTTGACCATCGGGTAATCACGGGCTACTTCATTGAAGTTCAGGAAGTCGTCCGTGTAGGAGAAAATGCCCCGCTGTGGCAGTTCGCTTCGGTCCTGTTTAAGCTCTTCCGGGCTGAGCAGGCGGAAGGAGCCATTTTCGCCAAAAATTTTCTGGTATTTGCGTACGGCATACTGATTGATGTCCGCGCTACTCGTCATCGCTATCATATATCCCATATCGAGCAGCTCGAAGTGGTCCTCCAGGTCATCCGTATAGATATTCACATTAAAGGCCTCCAGGCCCATTTCCTTAGCTCTGCGGATGCTCCCTTCGTTATTGTCGATCAGTACTACATGCCGCCCCTGCTGCTGCAGGTATTGCCCCATGATGCGGGAAGCACCATTAGCGCCGATGATGAGTATCCCGTCCGAAGCATCGAGCGTGACCCCCAGCAATTTGGCCACCAGGCGGGCAGTGGTCGCGTTGATCAGTACGGTACCCAGCACAATCATAAACACCAGCGGCACGAGGTATTCGGCGTCCTCCACCGTAGGTTCTGAAGCAGTCAGGCTCAGGCCAAAAAGCGAGGCAATACCTGCCGCTACGATCCCCCGCGGCCCAACCCAGGATACAAATATCTTTTCCCGAAAATTCAACTCTGAGTCGTAGGTGCTGACGAATACCCCGAGCGGGCGCAGTACCAGTACTATAATCAGAAACAGCCCCAGGGCCCACCAGTCACTGATGATGATATTGATGTCCTCTATATCGATCAGGGCAGCGAGGATAATAAACAGGATGGAGATCAGCAACACGCTCAGCGACTCCTTGAAAGAAAGGATTTCTTTGAGCCGCGGCACCTCCATATTGCCCAGCACCATACCCATAACGACTACCGACAGCAGGCCCGACTCATGGGCAAGAACGTCAGAGAAAACAAAGATTAGCAGGACAAAAGCCAGGGTAAAAACGTTCAGCAGGTAGTGCGGGATGAGCTCCCGCTTGATAAGCTGATACAGGCCAAGGGCGGCTACTGCTCCCACGCCCAGGCCGATAAAAAGGATTTGGAAAAAGGAAACCAGCGCGTGCGAGGTAAATTCCACGCCGCCTTCTGCCGAACGGATAAACTCAAAGGCGAGTACGGCCACCAGCGCTCCAATAGGGTCAATGAGTATCCCCTCCCACTTGAGCACAGTGGCTACATTGCGGTTGAGCGGGATATTCTGCAGGATTGGCGCAATTACGGTAGGCCCGGTCACAATGATCAGCGCTCCGAACAGAAAAGAGACCGCCCAGTTGAGGTCCATCAAATAATGCGCAGCCAGGCCTGCCCCCACAAAAGTGATGAGCGAGCCGACCGTTATCATTTTCAGGATAGCCGAACCTACGCCGGCAATTTCTTTGCGCTTGAGCGTCAGGCCCCCTTCGAAGAGGATGATGCCAATAGCAAGCGAGACGAATGAGAACAGGTACTTTCCCGGAAAAATGCCTACCGACCCGTCTGCGGTAGATGTTAGCAGCGGCTCCAGCAGCTTCTGGCCGTCATGCGTAAAGAAAGTAGAAACAGGGCCTACCAGCAAGCCAATGATGATCAGCGGCAGAATAGCCGGCACCTTGATACGCCAGGCCACCCACTGCGCCATGATACCCAAAACAATGATTCCAGCAAGTTCGAGCATTGATTCTCTTTAGTGATCCATCGAAAGTTGTACGGGAGCCGGACTGCAGCCGCTCAGGCTACAGCCCCCTAACAATAACCATTGTGCTCCGGCTTAGTTCTTGAGTAATGCCATACCCTTGCTCCCTTAGGGCTTCCCGAAAAATAAGTTTTCCAATTGGGTTTTGCATTGAGGAGGCACAAAACCAACCATCGGGCGGGTTTTGGGACTTATCAATGCAAAAGCTACCAAAGCAATTGGCAAACTTATTTTTGCCCACTGCTTAGGGCGGCACCCCCGCCTGCAGTCATTTGATAATCAAGCGCGGGCGCGGGTATCCGGGCAAAATTCCCTATCTTTGCAGCCGCTTAATCCAGACTATTTATGAGCTTCCACAAACAACTGCAGCGCCGCCGTACATTCGGCATCATCAGCCACCCGGACGCCGGCAAGACTACTCTGACCGAAAAACTCCTGCTCTTTGGCGGAGCAATTCAGGTAGCAGGCGCAGTTAAGTCCAATAAAATCAAGCGTAGCGCTACTTCCGACTTTATGGAGATCGAGCGGCAGCGGGGTATCTCCGTGGCCACTTCCGTGATGGCGTTTGAGTACCGCAACCTGAAAATCAATATTCTTGACACCCCTGGCCACCAGGATTTCCAGGAAGACACTTACCGTACGCTCACTGCCGTGGACAGCGTGATCGTCGTGGTGGATGTCGCCAAAGGGGTGGAAACACAGACGGAAAAGCTCGTGAGCGTCTGCCGCATGCGCAAAACGCCTATAATCGTCTTTATCAACAAACTCGACCGGGAGGGCCTCGACGGGTTTGACCTGCTCGATGAGCTGGAGCAGAAACTAGGCCTGAAGGTGTGCCCGCTGAGCTGGCCGGTCGGTATGGGGCAGCGCTTTCAGGGCGTGTACAGCCTGTACGAAAAGAAACTCGTGCTCTTCCGCCCCCACGGCAAGCAAAGCCAGGAGGAAAGCTTTGAGATCAATGACCTGCAATCCGACGAGCTCGACCGTATGGTAGGCGAAGCAGCCGCAGAGGAACTGCGCGAGGAGGTCAACATGATCGAGTCCGTGTATCCCCCCTTCAATCAGGAGGCCTATCAGCAGGGTAATCTTTCGCCCGTATTTTTTGGCTCCGCCATCAACAACTTCGGGGTTCGGGAATTGCTCGATTGCTTTGTGGAAGTAGCACCGCCACCGCTGCCCCGCGCTACGGAAGAGCGGGAAGTACGGCCGGAAGAGGACAAATTCGCCGGCTTCGTTTTCAAAATACACGCCAATATGGACCCCAAGCACCGCGACCGCATCGCCTTTATGCGGGTGTGCTCGGGCAAGTTTGAGCGCAATACCAACTACCTGCACGTACGGCAGCAGCGCAAAATGAAATTCCCCAACCCGACCAGCTTCATGGCAGAACGAAAAACCGTAGTCGATGAGGCTTTCCCGGGAGACGTGGTCGGCCTGTACGACAGCGGCAACTTTAAAATTGGCGATACCGTCACCGAAGGCGAAATCCTCCACTTCAAGGGCATCCCGAGCTTCTCGCCGGAGCAGTTCCGCTACGTCGATAATGCCGACCCGCTCAAGTACAAGCAGCTTGACAAAGGGCTGGAGCAGTTGATGGACGAAGGCGTGGCACAGCTTTTCGTTAAGGAGGAAAACAACCGGAAAATCATCGGCACAGTGGGTGCACTGCAGTTTGACGTTATTCAGTACCGCCTGGAGCACGAGTACGGGGCCAAGTGCGCCTACGAACCGCTCAACCTGCACAAAGCCTGCTGGATCAGCTCGGATGACGAGAAAGCCATCGAAGAGTTCAGACAGCGCCGGGGGCGTGATCTGGCCCGCGACAAGCACGGCAAGCTGGTTTACCTTGCAGAATCAGCCTGGTCCCTGAAGATGGCTCAGGAGAACCACCCGGAAATACAGTTCCACTTTACCAGCGAATTCGGCACCAATTAATTTAATCAAATGGCTTGTCCGGCACCGGCGCACTTGCGTGAAAATCGCGGTGGATGCGCCCGGCGTATTCGTCGAGCAGGCTAATAACCCGTTCGCGGCTGCCGGAGCGTACAATCATGCCTATGTGATAATCCTTTTGCAGGCGCCATACGATTTCCGGATCGGAAAACGCAGCCGTATCCGGATGTTGGAAGCGCGATAAGGACACCACAATGCCAGCGTGATCTTCCTTAGGGTGCGGCGGCTCGTAAGCGTGCTTTTTCGCCATAGCGGTTTCCAGCCGTGCCCATTCTGCCCAGAGGTTGATGCCGGAAGCAAACTCCACCATTTCTGCGAGGTGCGCTCCGCCCACTCTGGAGCTGGTTTCCAGAAAATAGTACTGCCCATCATCTTTTGCACGGATAAATTCGGTGTGCGAGGCACTGAACTGCATACCGAAGGCTTTCATCACCTCTGCATTCATTTGCACCAGCGCTTGCTGCTCCTCTCCGCCGTAGGGCACCGTAGCAGAACGGAAGATACCGCCGCCGTGAGCCACTTCAAAAGGCGTGTCAAGGTAGCGGGAAACCTGGCAGAACTGCGTTTCTCCACCGGCCGTTATGGCGTCAGCATGGTAGACATCTCCCGGTTTAAATTGCTCAATCAGGTAGCGGTGCCGGTCTTCACCGAGCTGCCCCAACACTTCCCACAGCGCTTCGGCACTGTGCACCTTCTTGATGCCGGTAGCGGAAGCTTCGGCACGTGGTTTGACTACCCAGGGCGGCACCACCCGCTCCGTATACTCCCGGATATCATCATCATTAAAAAGCGGCGAAAACGGTGGCACCCGGATGCCCATCTCCTCAGCCTTCATGCGCATCGCCAGCTTGTCGCGAAAGTGGCGGGCAGTCGTCTGCCCCATGCCCGGTATGCGGAACGACTCCCGCAGGTAGGCCGCTTTTTCCACATCAAAATCATCCAGCGCTACGATACGGTCGATTTTCTTGTGGCGCATCAGCCAGGACAGCCCTTTTTCAATATTGGAAAAGTTTTCCGGCGTATTCTCGTCGGTATCCAGGTAGAAAAACTCATCTACCGAATCCCGCGGCCAGTCGGCATGCTCCAGCTTTTTAGCCGTAAGGAGGTAAACGGTGTTGCCGGCTGCCTTGCAAGCCCGCAGGAAGTCCTGCCCCTTGAGGTAGCAGGAGATGCAAAGGAAGGATAGGGGACGGTTCATAGATCAGGCTTTAGTATGTTCTGTCAAAAAGTCAATCAACAGCCGTACGCCGAAGCCGGTGGCGCTCTTCTGTATGGTGATTTCGCTGTCGCTAAATGCCACGCCCGCAATATCGAGGTGCGCCCAGTGCTCATGCCCGCCGATAAAGGCTTCCAGAAACTTGGCAGCACCAATAGCTCCAGCCACGGGCTTTCCGCTGAAATTGCGCACATCTGCAACATCCGACTTGATGTCATCGCTGTAGAGGTCCCAGATGGGCAGCTGCCACAGCCGCTCCCCGGTACGCATACCTGCTTCGTACAGGCGCTTTGCCAGCTCGTCATCATTGGCAAACAGCGCTCCGGCATGATACCCGAAGGTGCGCACCGCGCTACCGGTAAGCGTAGCCAGGTCTATCATGATAGCCGGGTCGTAGTGTTTTTTCATGTAAGCCAGCCCATCAGCGAGGATGAGGCGGCCCTCCGCATCGGTATCGATGATTTCTATGGTTTTACCGCTGTAGGAGTCGATGACATCGCTGGGTTTGATGGATTTCGCATCCACGCTGTTATCCGTTGAGGGCACGATGCCGATCAGGTGCACCGGTAGCTGCAGCTTGGCTGCTGCCTCCATAGTGCCGAGTACGGCAGCAGCCCCCCCCATATCGCTCTTCATATAGTGCATATTGGCGGAGGGCTTTATGGAAAGGCCGCCGGTATCAAAGGTGACGCCTTTGCCTACCAGGCCGACGGTTGGCAGCTGTTCGCTACCTCCCGGCTTGTATTCCATAATGATGAACACCGGCGGCTCCTCACTTCCCCGGTTAACGGCAAGCAAGCCGTGCAGCCCCAGCTCAGTAATAGCAGCTTTGTCCAGCACCTTAACGTCAAACCCATTTGCTTTGCCTGATGCC
>CAJXXJ010000226.1 GCA_913062745.1 uncultured Phaeodactylibacter sp. | reverse complement strand
GCTGTAAGACGGCATGCTGCCCACCGGCAGCCCGGTAGCAACATCGATGGCTCTCCACTCCAGGTCATCATCTATGGTACAAAAGTCGGAAGCAACCGCACCGCCGTGAAAATCGACCCAGCTTTCGTACTCTTCTTCCAGGTTGATGCCCTGCATACACACAATGATGCGGTCGTTAGCCAGCTGACTAAAGGCCGGGGCTATCGTATCGATAACTGTAATATGCTGTACCTGCAGGCTGTCGTTGCCGCATTCATCCACTACGCGCCAGGTACGCTTGATGGTATAGTTGTTCTCGCAGCTTCCCGCAATAATGGTTTCGGAAAATATTCCGCTTTCAATATCCCCGGGCCCTGAGCAGTTGTCGGTAATCAGCGTCGGCAAGCCCGTGATAGCGAAGTTGTTTTCTTCTCCGCAGTTGACCGTCGTGTCTGCCGGCACCAGGAAGGAAGGGGGGGTGGTATCCCTCACGGTGATATCCTGCGCAATATTGAGACTGTTGCCACAAACGTCTTCGGCGGTCCACTGCCGCCGTACGAAGAAGAAGTTGTCGCAGGTATCCGGAACCGGGATAATGACATCATTATAGAACAGGCTGATCGGCCCCCCGCAATTATCCAGGGTGTCGGTCACGTCGCCTACTATACTGAGGTCGTCTATGTTCACATCGCAGGATATGGTGATATCCATTGGCGGGGTGAAGCTCGGGGGTGCCTGGTCTCTCACCCTTATCAGTTGTACAGCCTGCGTACTGTTGCCGCAGGAATCAGAAACGGTCCAGGTCCGCCTCAGGTTGTACTCCCGCCCGTCCGGGCACTGTGAGCCTACGGGCAGCGAGTCCTGCGTAAAGGTCGGTACCAGCCCCGGCTCGCAGTCATCTACGGTGACCATGGATGGCGGGTTGTTCATCAGGTATTGCGATACGGTGTCGCAGCCTACCGTCAGGGTATCCGGCACATTCATCAGTATGGGCGCTTCATCATCCACGGTGATGAAACGGCCAACGATGTCAGAGGTATTACCACAGGAGTCCGTCAGGGTCCAGGTGACGTTCAGCGTGTCACAGGAGCCAAAGGAGAAATTACTTCCGGGGGAGTCATCGTCGATCTCAGCGATACCCGAACAATCGAAACGGTTGGAGACAATAGCCAGGTTGCGGTTGGAAAACCAGCCTGCATAGGCGGACTGTGCATCCCGGCAGCTGACCACCGTATCCAGCTGAATGGAAAAGTTGGAGACCGGATCAGTCATATCCGGGCCTACGACGATTCGCTGTATTTCTTCCACCATCGACATATCCGATGGGAAAGTGCCCCGCCAGATCCGCCAGATGGTATCGCCGGCGCAGAAATCAAGGAGGCCGCCAATCATGCCGCTGCTGGAGGTGCTGTCCACCGGCGGGACAAGGATGGTGTCCATCGTCATCATATTGACAAAGCGGATGGTATCCCCGACCGGAATTTCACACCGCCCGGCCACGCTGATGTCAGCAGGAATGGTGTCAATCACGGAGGAGGCTATTGCCCCCGGCGCGTCATAAAGGCAGGGTGTGTTTTTGTTGCCCGAAGGCTCCGCAGCGGACAACCGGGGCGCCATCATCAGCAAGAGCAGGATGATGGAGCAGGGCGTCCATACGGAAGGGTTAAGTAGTCGTCTCATCATGTTATTCTCATTTAAGGGATTGAAACGCTTGCTGTATGTACTACCAAGCAGGCTTAGTGCCCTAGACAGTGTTTGTGAAGCTTATCGACAGGTAAATAGTGTAGTGGTTGGGTACATGCCCGGCACTGGCCAAGATAGCGCAGAGTGCCCTCAGGTCGTTCATGGGGGTACATACATCAATCGGTTTTGGTTGCCTAATTTGTAACTATAGCAGTGTCACAGCGAATGCCATCGTGCTTGAAATGGCACTTTAAAGGCAACTGCCTGATCCCGGGTAGTGCCTCCCCGATCATGCGGTTTGCCTCCTTAATTGGCTGAAGGGGAATCAGTTGGCAAAATATTAAAATATCGCCAATCGTACTCAACTTTTCCGACTAAAAAGTCAGGCCGGTAAATATCAGCCCTATTCTTCTTCGTCGGAGCGGCCCTTCAGTTTCTTGTCCTCCACGTTTTCATTCAAAAACTCATTTACGCGGTCTACATCGAAGCTTGTGGTAATTTCGCCAAACTCATTGATGCGAATATCGAAACCGCTTAGGTCCTTGTGTACGCCAGGTTCTTCTTTTTTGTTGCGCTCTTCTTTATCGCCTTTCCCTTTTTTAGCCATATTTTTTTATTGTTAAATTGTCCTACTGGGACGCTATCAGGTCGAAACGGTCAAAGGCCGTACGCATTCTGCGGCTTACTTCTTCCCTGCCGAGCAGCTCCATCATTTCAAAGACGGCCGGGCCTTTCATTGTACCGGCATTAGCGAGGCGCAGCATCGGCAGCACTTCACCAAATTTGAGCTCATTGGCCTCCATGAAGTCTTCGGTAGCCTGCTTAATCCCATCCGCTTTAAAATCTTCCAGCTCTTCAATTTGCTGCAGCAGCTGCAGGAAAAGCGGTTTGCGGGCCGGTTCCCACCGTTTTTTGATCATTTTCTCCTCGTACGTCTGCGGAGGCTCAAAGAAGTAGTAACCATTCTCCCAGAAGTCCGTCAGCGTCACCGCCCGCTCCTGCATCAGCTCTATAAAGGTATGCAAAAATGCGTCAGAGGGCGACTGCCCTTTCTGTTCAAGGATAGGACGCACGCGCTCAGCCAGGTCACTCACCGGCGCATTAATAATGTATTGCTGATTAAACCAGCGGGCTTTATCGATATTAAACTTGGTGCCGGCTTTATTGACCCGTTCCAGGCTGAAGGCTGCAATCAACTCTTCTTTGCTGAACACCTCGCGCTCGTCACCGGGGTTCCAGCCGAGCAGTGCCAGGAAGTTAAGAGTCGCTCCCGGCAAAAAGCCATATTCACGGAAGCCGGTAAAGCTATCAGCCTCCGACTCGCCCTGCCAGGCCAGTGGGAAGACCGGAAAACCAAGCCGGTCGCCGTCCCGTTTGCTCAGTTTGCCAAACAGCGCACTCTTAAGGAAAGCCTTGAATGCGGCCTTCTGTGCATCGTCCTTGTCTTTTTCCTTTAGTTGAGCAGAGATGTTTTTTTTGTCCTGAAAGACCTGCAGCGCGAGGTTTTCGGCTTTTTCTTCGTAGCCCTCTGCCAGCTGAGGGTGCTTACGGGCAAATTCCTCCACCATGCGCTTAGCCATTGGCGCCATCGTCTGCTTATCCAGGTAGCTTTCCGGAGAAGGTTTCAGAATGAGCGGCAGGTGAGCAAAGGCAGGCATGCTGTCTTCCCAGCCCAGGAAGCGGTACAACAGCACGTGGTGGGCAGTGCTCGACAGCCACTCCTCGCCGCGGATTACATGCGTGATTTTCATCAAATGGTCATCCACTATATTCGCCATGTGGTAAGTCGGCATACCGTCGGCTTTCATCAGCACCTTATCGTCCAGCTCGGCGGTGTCAAAGGCGACTTCTTCGCGCACTACATCCGTGAACAAAACGGTTTCGTTATCCGGCACTTTCATGCGCACCACGTAGGGCTGCCCGCTGTCGAGCGCCTCCTGCAGTTCACCCTCCGTCATCGTCAGGCTGTTACGCATCTGCATGCGGGCACCGGCGTCGTACTTGAAGGTGACGTCCTGCGCACGGCGGCGCTGCAGCTCTTCGGCTGTATCAAAAGCGTAGTATGCATAGCCCTGCTCAATGAGCTGACGGGTGTACTTTTGGTAGATATCTTTGCGCTCGGATTGCCGGTAGGGGCCGTACTCGCCGCCAACACCCGGGCCTTCATCCGGCTCTATGCCCAGCCACCGCAGCGCTTCAATGATATATTCCTCCGCGCCCGGCACATACCGGGTCTGATCGGTGTCCTCAATACGCAAAATGAATGTGCCTCCGTGCTTTTTGGCAAGCAGGTAGTTGTAAGAGCAGTACGAACGCCACCAATGTGGAGCGCGCCGGTAGGGCTGGGAGCAAATCTGAGCCTGATATTTTCCATGGAAAATGATGTGCTTTTGTAGCGGTTTTGGCAGTAATAAAAAAAATTCAAAAAAAGTAAAATTCCGGGCAGCAAAAACAGGGCCTCGTGCGTTGAGTGTTTATATAACAAGCAACTTACCCAACCCCGGTACTACTTCAACACTGAGCATTACTTCGTGCTTCGGTGGGCAAATGTAAGAAATTTGCAAGAGCTTACCAGCACAGCCGATAGCCCTACAGCTGACTAAAACCACATTTGCAGGAAATCTTTTCCCGACTGCGCGCTTGCACTCGGGGCTATTTACATATTCCATGAACACTTTTATCAATCAAACCACAAAATGTACCTCGTAAAAACACCTCAAATTATCCAAAATATCTTCCCGAACTTCACCTGGAAGATACCCACTACCGAAAAGGAAATATTCCTGACCTTCGACGACGGGCCGGTGCCGGCCGTTACACCCTGGGTGCTGGAACAGCTGGAAGCTTATGACGCCAAAGCCACCTTCTTCTGCGTGGGCGACAACGTGCGCAAGTACCCGGATGTCTTCCGTCAGGTGAAAGCGGCAGGCCACTCCGTTGGCAACCACACTTTCAACCACCTCAATGGCTGGACCACGGATAATATCCCTTACTTCCACAACGTACGCCACTGTGCCAATCAGGTAGAGTCGGTGCTTTTCCGCCCACCCTACGGCCGCCTCAAGCCCAAACAGGCTCAGTTCCTGCAGCGCCATTACCGCGTAGTCATGTGGGATGTGCTGAGCGGAGATTTTGACCCGAAAATATCGGAAGAACAGTGTTACTCCAATGTAGTGGACAATGCAGATGCCGGCTCCATTATCGTCTTTCACGACAGCGTGAAGGCAAAAGACACCCTGCAAAAGGTACTGCCACGCGTCCTGCAGTACTTCAGCGAGCAGGGCTACAGCTTCGGCCGGCTGAGCGAAAAAGAACTACCCAAGCACGCCTTTAAGGTCAGTGCCTGATAAGATTTCTGCAATGTTACTCTTGAATAAGCTGCCCTCTCCGGAGGGTGGCTTTTTTTCTGCCCTTTCGGAAAGAGCCTGGCCGGCCTAAAAGTCAGTGGGCTCTGCCTCAGAGATGACCATCGGAAAGCGCCTCTTTACCGCCAACTGCGCTTCCCGGCTCAGCTGCTGCATCGGCCGCCCGTACTTTTGCTGCGCTGCTGAGTCCCAAAGCTCGCGGTACGCTTTCTGCAGCTGGTCATAAACCGCTACATAAGCACCGTAGGTGGTACCGCGGTCGTGCTGCAGAGAGATCACAGCGCGCGCAGGCTTGGCAGGCATGCTGCTGAGCTGCTGTGGGTTGGTGATGAACGCCTTCACCCGCCCGGCCAGCTGCGCAATCGAAGCCCGCTCTCCTTCCACGAGCAAGTCGCCCTGCGCATTCAGCTTGACGCTAAGGATGTTCCGGTCCGGAATTTTCGGGGGAGGCGTCTCCGTCCAGGGTGGAAGGCGTACCGGCAGGCCGGACTCTTGCAGCACGGTGGTGCTGACCAGGAAAAAGATCAATAGCAGGAATGCGATGTCGGCCATAGAGCTGGTCCGCAGGCTGTTATCGGGCCGGCGGCTCGTTTTCTTCTTCATAATTTGCAGGGGTTTAAAATTAGCACTTAACTTTACCAGAGAGATGCTCGTTTTCCCCTTTTTGGCGCACCAATCAAAACCCAATCCGTATGGCAAGTTTACTCCCCACACACCTCCTCCACCGCTGGCGTGCCCTGTGGCATCCGGAGCGCTACCACGGCTGGGGCCGAAAACGCCGCTACTTTGAAGGTTGGTACGTCCGCCTGGTCAGCCCCTGCGAGCAGTACGCCCTGGCACTCATCCCGGGTATCGCCATGGACGAACAGGGGCACTCTAAGGCTTTCGTGCAGTTTCTGGATGGCAAGGCCTGCCGGACCGCCTACCACGAGTTCAATGCTACAGCCTTCCGCCCCGCTGCGGATGCCTTCCGGGTAGAGCTCGATGGCAGCACCTTCAGCGGCACCGGGCTGCAGCTCGACCTGCCGGAAGTAAAGGGCACACTGCAGTACGAAAACACCACGCCCTGGCCCAGCCGCCTCGGCGCACCGGGCATCATGGGCTGGTACTCCTTTGTCCCCTTTATGGAATGCTACCACGGCATCGTAAGCCTGCACCACCGCCTCAGGGGGCAACTGACGCTCTATGGCCAAGCGGTAGACTTCACCGGCGGGGTGGGCTACATGGAAAAAGACTGGGGCCGCTCCTTCCCTTCCAGCTGGATATGGCTGCAGTGCAACCACCTGTCGGATGCCTCCCCGGCCTGCCTGATGGTATCTGTGGCGCGTATCCCCTGGCTCGGCAATCACTTTGTGGGTTTCCTCTCCGGCCTGCTGCTCAACGGCAAGCTCTACGAATTTACCACCTACAACGGCGCCAAGGCCCGGGTGGACATCAAGGAGGAAGAGCGGTCGGTTACTTTGCATTTTCGGCGAAAGCCGTACGAAATGCGCATACGGGCACAGCAGGAAGGGGGTAGTGGCACCCTCCTTTCGCCACTGTCGGGCGCAATGGCGGGCAAAGTCAACGAAAGCCTGC
>CAJXXJ010000225.1 GCA_913062745.1 uncultured Phaeodactylibacter sp. | reverse complement strand
GGGCTGCAGTTCCCGCCTTTAGGGGGCTAGGGGGCGTGCGGAGGCTGAAAAAATCAATCCCTTTTGAAAAATGTCTATTAGTGTAGTCCGCTTCGCTATTCCACCCTCTGCGCCTTAGCCTCCATTTCCAATTCCGCTTCCGCCAACTCTGCTTCGCGCTGCGTACGTTTGGCTTCCTTGCTGGAGAGATAGGAGTACATGGCCGGGATGACATACAGCGTCAGTACCGTAGCGAAAACCAGGCCGCCGATCACGGCAATACCCATTGACACCCGGCTTTCTGAGCCTGCGCCCAGCGCCAGCGCGATGGGCAGCACGCCAAGTATGGTAGACAAACTCGTCATGAGGATAGGCCGGAAACGGGCGGCCGAAGCATCCTTAATCGCTTCCAGCCGGCTGAGGCCGGACTCTTTGCGCTGATTGGCAAACTCCACGATCAGAATACCATTTTTGGCCACCAGGCCGATGAGCATGATGATACCGATCTGGCTGAAAATATTGAGCGTCTGCTCGAAAAACAGCAGCGACAGCACCGCCCCCGCCAGTGCCAGCGGCACAGTAAACATGATAATAAAGGGGTCGCGGAAGCTTTCAAACTGTGCAGAGAGGACCAGATAAATGAGTACCAGCGCCAGGCTGAACGCAAACAGCAGGCTGGAAGAGCTTTCCGCAAAATCCCGGGAGGTACCGGTAAGGGTGGTGTAAAAACCATCTCCCAGCGTTTCTTCGGCTATGGTATTCATGGCCTCAATTCCATCACCGATCGTATTTTCCCCGGCCAGCCCGGCAGAGACGGTAGCGGAGGCAAAGCGGTTGAAGCGGTACAGCGTGGGCGGTGTGGTTTGTTCCTCAAAGTTGACCAGGTTGTCCAGCTGAATCATGCGGCCAGACTCGTTGCGCACGTAGAGAGAGCGCACATCTATCGGCTCATCCCGGCCCTCGCGCTGTATCTGCCCGATCACCTGATACTGCTTGCCGTTCATGATGAAGTAGCCGAAGCGCTGCCCGCTCAGCCCCAGCTGCAGCGTCTGCGCAACATCCAGTACAGAGACGCCCAGGTCACGGGCTTTTTGCCGGTTGATTTCGATATTCAGCTCGGGCTTGTTGAACTTGAGGTCCACATCCACAAAGCTGAAGGTAGGGTCCTGCCGGACTTTTTCCACAAACCGGGGCAGGGTCTCTTTGAGCTTTTCAAAATTCGGTGCCTGCAGCACGTACTGCACAGGCAGCCCGCCCCGTCGGTTACCGATACTCTGCTCCTGGCTCAGGTAGGTCAGCGCCCCTGTGAGCTCGCCTACCTCCGGCTGCAGCTCGTTGAGGATTTGCTGCTGACCGCGCTCGCGTTGCTGCGGGTCTTCCAGCACGGCAAAAGCGAAAGCGGAATTGACCGAGGTGGATGCGCCAAAGCCCGGAGAGGTTACCGAGATGACGCCTTCGCTTTCCGGGATATTTTCCATCATCACCTTCACCAGCTCATTGGTGTAGGCATCCATGTACTCGAAGGTGGACCCTTCCGGCGCCCGGGAGAAAGCCCGGATCCGGCTGCGGTCTTCCAGCGGTGCCAATTCCTGCGGTAGTTGGCTGCCGATGCTGTAAATCGCCCAGCCGCTGAGCGCCATAATGACCAATGCGAGCCAGCGTACCCGCATGAAGCCATCGAGCGTGCTGCGGTAGCCGTTGGTCAAAGCCACAAAAAACGGCTCGGTGACCCGGTAGAACCACGGGTGGCGGTCCCGGTTTTTCAGAATCTTGCTCGACAGCATTGGCGTGAGCGTAAGGGCTACAAAGGAAGAGATGACTACCGCGCCGGCAATCACCACACCGAACTCCCGGAACAAACGCCCGGTGAGGCCTTGAAGAAATATCACCGGCATAAAGACGGCTACAAGAGCTACGGTAGTGGCAATGACCGCAAAGAAAATCTCATCCGCTCCTTTCAGCGCGGCCTGCAGCGGCGTCA
Source organism: uncultured Phaeodactylibacter sp. (assembly GCA_913062745.1). Classification (GTDB taxonomy): domain Bacteria; phylum Bacteroidota; class Bacteroidia; order Chitinophagales; family Saprospiraceae; genus Phaeodactylibacter. Next base: position 4,647 of record CAJXXJ010000225.1, on the reverse strand, counting down.
TACCGTTTTCAATCTTGGCGTATATGTTTTCCAATACCACCACGGCATCATCCACCACCAGGCCGATGGCCAGCACCACGCCCAGCAGCGTCAGTACATTGATAGAAAAATTAGCCGCGTACATCACGAAAAAGGCCCCGATAAGTGCAATCGGGATAACGATGACCGGGATAATGGTAGTCCGCCAGTCGCGCAGGAAGAGGAAGATGATCATTACCACCAGCCCGAATGCCACGTAGATGGTCTGCTCTACTTCATCAATGGAGTCGCGGATAAATTGCGTTTTGTCAAAGCCAATGCCGAGCTGAATATCTTCCGGCAAGTCTTTTTTGATCTGCTCCAGGCGCTCGTAGAAAGCATCGGCAATTTCGATATTATTGGCACCGGGCTGCGGTACGATGGCATTACCGACCATCGGCACTCCGTCCCGCTTAAGCACCGTACGGAGGTTTTCCGGCCCCAACTCTGCGTACCCCACGTCACGGAAGCGTACAATGCGCCCGCCGTCCTCTTTGAGGATAAGGTCGTTAAATTCTTCCGGCGTGGTAAGCCGGCCCTGCGTGCGGACGGTCAGCTCGGTATTAGCCCCCTCTACCCGCCCGGAGGGCAGTTCAATATTTTCGCGCTGCAGCGCCCGTTGCACATCAAGCGGGGTCAGCCCGTAGGCAGCGAGGCGGTCGGGCTCGATCCACAGGCGCATGGAGTATTTTTTCTGTCCCCAGATGCGGATCTCACTGACCCCGTTGATCGTTTGCAGGCGCTCCTTGAAAACATTTTCGGCAATATCCGTCAGCTCCAGCAACGACCGCTGATCGCTTTGGATGTTTAGGAAGATGATGGGGTCGCTGTCGGCATCCGCCTTGGAGACTACCGGCGGGTCGGCATCGGGCGGCAGTTCGCCGACCACCTGCGAGACTTTATCGCGCACATCATTGGCAGCGGTTTCCAAATCCACTTCCAGATCGAACTCTACGGTGAGCGTACTGCGGCCGTCCCGGCTTACGGAAGTGATGGAGCGGATGCCGGCAATACCGTTGACGGCCTCTTCCACGGGCTCCGTAATCTGAGACTCAATGATGTCCGCATTAGCGCCTACGTAGATCGTTTGTACGGTGATGATAGGCGGGTCGACGCTGGGGTATTCCCTCACGCCCAGGTAAGTGAGCCCGATGAGCCCGAAGAGCACGATGACGATGGACATGACGGTAGCCAGAACAGGCCGCTTAATGCTTAGGGAGGACAGGCTCATAGTTCGTTTAGTTTACTTCGGTGATCTCAACAGGCGCACCCGGCTGAATTTGCAGCAGGCCGGTAGTGATGACAGTATCGCCGGGCTGCAGCCCTTCGGTTACCTGAATGTAGCGTTCCTGTCGGATACCGGTCTTCACGGTAGCTGCCTGTGCTGTGCCATTTCGGTAGAGGTAGACCATCTTTTCGTTCAGCTCGGGTACGATGGCCTGCGTGGGCACAAGCAGAGCCCCTTCGTATTCCTCCAGTTCCACCTGTACCTCCGCAAAGGCACCGGGCAGAATGCCGCCTTCGGGGTTGGGGGCAGCCGCTTTGAAGCGCAAGGTTCGGGTCTCCTGGTCTACATTGGGCTCGCTGGCAGTCACCTCCGCCTGAAAGCTCCGGTCGGTACCGTCAAGGCGGAAGCGGATATCGGTTCCTATCTCCACAGCCCGGCTATACTTTTCGGGCACGTCAAACTCGAGTTTGATCGGATTAATGCTGACCAGCTGCACTACCGGCGTTCCCGGCGAAAGGTAGCTTCCTTCGCTCACCATGCGCAGGCCAAGCCGGCCGGAGAAAGGCGCGCGGATGATCCGCTTCTCCAGCTGAGCGTCGACCAACGCTATATCAGCCTCCGTTTTGTCGACCTCTGCTTCGGCTACTTCGTATTCCTGCAGGCTCACGCCTTCCTTTTCATACAGCACGCGAAGGCGTTCCGCAATTTTTTCATTCAGCTCCCGCTGCACAAGGAGGCGTTTACGCTCTGCCTGCAATTCTTCATCGTCCAGTTGCAGCAGTTTTTGTCCTTTTTTGACGTACTGCCCTTCTTCGAAATGGATGGAGAGGATTTTGCCCGGCACTTCAGTGGCCACGGCGACTTCCTCATTGGGAACAGTGGAGCCGTTAACGGAAATGGCATCCCGCAGTGCAGTTGCTTGTGTAATGATGGCCTTCACGGGGATAGGGGCTGAGTCTTCCGGTGCCGGGGCAGCAGCGCTTTCATCGGCCGGGCCGGCTGCATTATTCTTACCCAGCAGATTATCCTGGAAGAAAATAAAAAGCACGGCAAGGGCAAGTATGCCTAAAAGCGCGGTAATCCGCGTAGCTTTTTTGGTCATGAGTACAGGGCATTCATTTTACATCAGTAATACCGAAGCGCAGGCTCCGCAAAATAGGTAACTCCGGCAAAAGCGTTTTAGTTGTGCCAGCTCAGGGCAGGAGGGCTTATTTCGGTAAGGTAAAATAGAAGGTACTGCCCAGGCCCGGGGCAGAGTCGACCCAAATTTCTCCTTCGTGCAGCTCAACGATGCGTTTGCAGTTAGCTAAGCCGATGCCGGTGCCCTCGTACTCTTCGCGGTTGTGCAGCCGCTTGAAGACCTCGAAAACGGCTTCCTGGCTTTCTTCGGGAATGCCGATACCGTTGTCCTGTACACCGAACAACCAATGGCTGGCTTTTTCCTCCACTTTGATTTGCACACGCGGGCGGTTACCTTCGGGCTGGTACTTGATGGCATTGCCGATGAGGTTTTGGAACAGCTGCCGCAGCTCCTGCGGATAGCCCTGCACAATGGGCAGAAACTCGTAGCTGACTACAGCGGAAGCACAGGTGATGGTGTCGTTCATATCTTGAAGCAGCCCTTCAATCAACTGCTCACAATCGACTATTTCGGGGCTGCTGTTGCGGCCCATCCGGCTGTATTCCAGCAGGCTTTCCACCAATCGGCTCATCCGCTCGGAGGCGTTGGTTATGAAGTTGAGGTATTCCCTGATCTCCCCGTCGGCTGACTTATCGAGCCGTCGGTCAAGCAGTTGGGCAAAACTGCGGATGGTACGCAGCGGCTCCTGCAGATCGTGAGAAGCTACTGATGCAAAGCGCTCTGCTTCCTGGTACTTGAACTGCAGCTCTTTAGAAGCTTCACGCATCCGCTCAATCTGCTTTCGCTGGGTAATATTTTGGACAACGCCATACCAATTCACCCGGTCGCCTGCATCTTTTTCTGCCCGGGCAGAGAGGTTGTACCAAATCGTTTCGGAGCCTCTTTCTACCCTGAATTCTAAAAAGAGTGGTGTAAGCGTGCTGGCGGACGCAATCAATTGTTCGTAGAAACGCTGTGCATCTTCCGCCGGCATCTGTTCAAACAGCAGCGTAGGCTCTTTCATGATGGTATCGGCGGACAAGCCGTCAGCCAACTGCCGCACCCCTTCACTGATGAAGGGCACGGCGAATGCACCATTTTCATCCAGCGTCAAATGAAACAGGATGGCCGGAGCACTGGCCGTAATTTTGTTAAGCTGTTGCTCGCTGTCCCGAAGGTTTCGTCTCTGTTCGTCGTAGCTAAGGATGTTAGCAAGTACCTGGGCAGACAGCTTAAGAAACTCCTTTTCCTGCTCGGAATACTTATGTTTGTAGCGGACGGAGTCGAAGCCCATAAATCCGATACATTTCTCCCCGTTCATCATGGGCACAGCAATCAGGCTCTGTATATCCTGAGCAGCCAAAGCCGCCTTCAGCTCGTCGTCCGGCAGCTCCTCTACACTGGGAATGCTGAGCAGCTCACCCCGTAAATGTTTCTCCACCCACCATGGAAATGCGCTGAGCGGAAGGTTTTGCAGGTTATCCATTTCCGGGCGGATACCCTCTGCACACCACTCATAAGTGTTGCTGGTCGTCTGTTTTTTGAAATCATAGTCAAAGATATACACCCGGTCGGCCCGAATGAAACTACCGATTTCCCGCAGTGCCTCGCTGATGGTTTTCCTAACGTTATCCAGTGGCTGGTTGATATGGCGGGAAGAGATCCGCCGCAGCGTATCTTGCATGCGAAGCTGTGTTCGTACCTGTTTTTCGGCCTCTTTGCGGTCTGTGATATTGAGCACCACCACGTCCCATTCCGTGCTTCCGTCTGCATTGCGTAAAGGCAGAGCCTGGCCGCTAAGCCAGATCGTCCCCTGCGCGGTGCGCAGCCGCCATTCCTGCCGGAAAGGAGACATATGATTGGCGGAGTCCTGAATCGCCTTCTCGAAAGAAGCGCGGTCTTCCGGGTGCAGAGCGTCCCACAGAGGAGCAGTGTTTGTTAATCTTTCATTCCCGTTTATACCAAAAATTGCGCGGACCTCCGGGCTCAGGAAAAGAAATTCGTCTTCGCCATCGGGATGCAGTCGGTACCGAAAGGCAGTGCCGTGCATGCTTTGGGTGAGGTTGCTCAGAAAGTCATCTGGAAAATCGTACCGCGGGGACGTACCCATGACGGACCGTACCTCCCGGTGCCCGCCCAGCATACGGGTAGGATGGCCGTTTTCATCCCGGAGCGCCATCCCCCAGCAGCTTACTTCTACGTAGTATCCTTTTTTATGACGGTAACGGACGCGTACTTCAAAGTGGCTGCTTGCTTCTTCCAGGTGATCGTGTATAGCGGC
>CAJXXJ010000224.1 GCA_913062745.1 uncultured Phaeodactylibacter sp. | reverse complement strand
TGACCTGATCGGGAGACGGCATGCGGTTTTCATACATCAGCTCCTGCACCGCGCAGAGCTCTTCATCGCGGAACAAAGAGGCGGTGGCTCGTATGGCCCCGTCTTTCACATAGTGCACCATGAAAGAGTCTCCTGTGAGCTCTCCCTCCGTAATAGTTTCATCAAATCCCTGCGTGAACCCGGCGTAGCCGATTATTTTATCTTGCTGTACCGACCAAAAGAAGGGTACTGCCCGGAATGCTTCCCCAGCGCCGGCCATATTTTTGCCTGCAATACGCCCCTGCTGGCAGGCGACTTTCCAGTGCTCTATCCGCTGGTACTGATCACCATCCGGGTAACTGGCGATGTCTCCGGCAGCATAAATATCCTGCCCGGCCTGCAGATACTGATCGGTCTTGAGGCTGCCGTCTTCCTGCAGCAATTCGCCGGGCAGGAAGGAGGTGGCCGGGTGTACGCCCACGCCCATTACCACCATATCAGCCGGCAGCCGTTTACCGCTGCCCAAAATGACAGCTTCGCATCCGGACTGCCCTTCAATTTGCGTGACTTCTTCTTCCAGATGAAAGTGAATGCCTGCGGACTCATGCCACTTCCGCAACTGCTGCCCAAGTGCTTCTCCGAATACTTTTGCAAAGGGCACTTTGTCCGGTGCTACCACGTGCACTTCGCAGTCGTGTTGCTGCAGGCTCATCGCTGCTTCCATCCCAATGAAAGAAGCACCAATCACGACTACCTTTTCTGCCTTTTTGCCATTTTTAATCAGCTGCCGGCTGTCTGATAAACTGCGCAGGGTAAATACGTTGTCCAGCTCGGCCCCGGTGATGGGCAGCCGGTTGGGCGCACCACCGGTGCATACGAGCAGCTTGTCGTACTGTACCGGCTCGCCTTTCTCAAATTGTATTTCTTTTTTTTCGGCATCAACGTGCTGTGCACGGTGGCCCTTCATCAGCACGATACCTCTTTTTTGGTAAAAATCTTCGCCTCTAAGCGGCATCCACTCCTCCGGTGCCTCTCCCTGCAGGTAGTCTTTGCTGCAGTTGGGCCGGTCGTAAGGCAGTTCCTCTTCGTCGGTGAACAGCACAATGCGACCCGTAAAGCCGCCTTCGCGCATGCCTTCCGCTGCGTAAGCACCGGCTGCACCGCCACCGATTATGGCGTAGGTGGCCTCATTTTCCAGGCGCGGCTCGGCCATAGGGTTGGGGACGCGGTCGCTGCCGTCTTCCGGCACCTCCACCCAGATTTCTTTGCCTTTGACAGAAACTTCGTACTGAGGCAGGGCATCTATGCCGGGAGCTTCCAGGTGGGTGCCATTGCGCGCATCGTAGCAGGCGTGGTGCCAGGGGCAAACCAGGCGGTGGCCGTTGAGCACGCCATCGGCCAGCGGTGCACCGTAGTGGGTACATTTAGGATAAAGCGCGACGATTTCGCCTTCTACATTGAGCAGCAGGACTTCCTGATCGCCCGCGCTGACAGATTTCATCGTTCCGGTGGGCAGCTCATCGGTGTTGAGCAAGTGGTGTTGCATAGCGTGGTGGGTTTTGATGATTCGGCAATAGAAGGAGTAAACGGGAGCGAATGTTTATTAAACGACCCCGGGCTTGCTTCCTACTGCCGCTCCGCCATCAATCCCGCTCCACTGAAGCAATCTTAACGCAGTACGTTTCTGCCCATTTGTCGTGCATACCCTGCCGGCGCTCGTCGATAGCAAGGCTGCCGACCAGGAAGAGGAAGATAATATTATAGATTTGGGCGGCGGTGGTCAGCACACCACTCTGCTGCAGCTCTCCCAGAGCGTAAAGGTCGGTGACAGCCTCAAATCCCGGCGCAGCAAATAAGCGCAGGTCGATCAGCAAAGCAATGCCGGCGCTGATGGCCCACGGTATGTAGCGCCGTGCTGCCTGATCCCCGGTAATGTCCCGCAGATGGCGGTCTACCAGCTTTATGCCTACCGCCAACTTGCCGGGTGTAGCGCTTTTGGTGGCTTCGAAGAATGGCTTGTAGAGGATGCTGCCTGCCGTCAGCGCCAGAGAAAGCGGCAGGGATTTCCAGGTAAAGAGGTTGTACAAATTGAGCACATATACCGGGCTCAGCACCAGTGAATCAATGATGGAAGCAGCTACCCGGTTCCAGGTGGTAGCAAGGGTGGCTTGCTCAATGCCAGGCTGCCCGCCTGCTTCGTAATCCGGCTCCCGGGCCAGTTCGTCATCGAGAAGGTTGGACATAGCTCTTTTTATAAAGGTAAGAATTGTACCGCAGCAGCGGCTGCCAAAGTGCGCGAAAGTTACGGAATTCTACTCAATCAGTTCCTGGCAGTTGGGGCAGTAGTAGGTAGATCTGCCCGCTACTTTATCGCGCTGCAGGTCTGTACCGTCACGCGGGCACTGACTGTCTTTAGTGCGGTGGTTCCAGAGCCACTCGTCCGGATAGTCCGCGTATACTGCATCGAGCGATACGGCTTTTTTCAGGATATCCTGCATATTCCGGAATAATGCCCGGCGCTGCTTCTCGGTGAGAGCACCGGTGACTGAGGCCGGGTGGATATGCTGCTGCCAGCACACCTCATCCACGTACAGGTTGCCCATGCCTGCCAGGTACTTTTGATTAAGCAGGAAGCCTTTCAGGGTGCCTTTGCGGCCTGCGGTCAGCTCCATAAAGTCTTCTTCCTGCAGCTTGAGGGCATCTTCCCCCAGGTTCTTCCGGGCAATAAAATCCTCAAGATCCTCTACGTAATGAATGCGGGCGAGTTTGCGCGGGCAGTTGAACCCCATCCGGCTGCCTTCTTCAAATACAAATGCAAAGCGCTCGTGCTTAGGCTGCCCCGACATGTCTTCGTAGTAGTAGAAATGGCCGCTCATGCCGAAGTGCAGCAGTACATAGTGGCCGTTATCCATTTTGGCAAAAAAGTATTTGCCGCGGCGGTAGGTTTCTGTGAAGGTGCGCCCACTCAGCTTTTCGGCGAAAGCCGGCCCGTCCATATTCTTCAGGATATAAGAAGTGTCGATCAGGTCTACTTTTTCGATTTTCTTGTGGAGCGCCACCTGGTCGAAATGGTTTTTCTTGGCATTTACTTCGGGTAATTCTGGCATTCGTCTGTCGTTGGATTGAAATTCCCAACTTCAAAAGCAGGGTAAATGTTCTGATTTTGTACCTTCATCCACCAAAGCTATCCCGACTACAGTATGAAGGCCATCATAGAACGCTACCGCGATATCATTATACAGATCGCAACGCCGTACAGCACGGGCACGGGCTTTCTATTGTTGCAGGAAGGGCTCATTGTTACCAACAATCATATTGTACAGGACAACCGGGATGCCGTAGTGCTGGGGGAGCAACTGCCCAAGCAGCTGGCGCGCATCGTATACGCAGACCCTAAGTATGACCTGGCCTTTTTGGAAGTGGGCCCCGCAGTACCGCCGGCCGGCATGCCGGAGCTGGGCGATGAAGAGCGGCTGTCAGAAGGGGATATCGTGGTTTCCATCGGGCACCCGTTCGGGCTGCAGTTTTCTGTGACGCAGGGAGTGGTCTCCAATACCCGCCGCGAGGTGGAAGGCGTGCGCTACCTGCAGCACGATGCTGCGCTCAACCCCGGCAACAGCGGCGGCCCGCTGATCAACCGCGAGGGTAAGATCGTGGGCGTCAACACGCTGGGGATGGAGCAAGGCGACAATATCGGCTTCTCGCTGCCGGTCAGCTATCTGAAGCAGGCCCTGTCGGACTTCAAAGCAACAGAAGGAGACATCAAGGTGCGCTGTGACTCCTGCACCAACGTAGTTTCAGAACGGCAGGCCGAACAGGGAGATTACTGCCCGCACTGCGGTGCGCAGCTCTATCTTCCCTCCAAAGCCGAAGTCTATGAGCCGGTAGGCGTGGCAGAACGCATCGAGCAATTGCTGCGGGAAATCGGGCAGGACGTGCGGCTGTCCCGGCGGGGGCCCAACAACTGGGAAATTGTGGAAGGAAGCGCGCGCATAGCGATCACCTACCACGAAGACACCGGCCTGATCATGGGCGATGCTTACCTCTGCAGCCTGCCTACTACCAATATTAAGCCTATTTACGAATTCCTGCTGCAGCAAAACTTCGAGATAGAAGGCCTTTCATTTAGTATCAAAGAGCAGGACATCGTACTTTCGCTGCTGATTTTCGACCGCTACCTCAATCTGAGTACGGGTATGAAGCTGTTCCGCCACTTATTTGAGCGTGCAGATTACTACGACAACATACTGGTGGAGGAATACGGTGCGTTATGGAAAGAAGAGGAGGAAAGGTAAGGTGCAGTTTGTTGTGCATTTGTCTTTTAACAGAAAAATTTCGGGATGTTTGCAGTACATTCGCTATTATTGTGATTCCTCAAGGAAGGAGCGTTTGGCGAAAGCAGCCGGGGAGCTGCAATCATTCTCCAAGAAATACTGTTTCACCAAAGATTCACCGGGATACCCGGGAACCCCTGTCTGGAATAATTAGCCCTGAACAAAGCGATCGACCGCTATTTGACATTGAACCACTTTGACTAATTGGAAGAAAGTTTACAAATAACCGCTTGTATGAAAAATTTCAAGTCTATCCTCATCACCTGCATGCTGGCACTGGGTGCGATCTCCCTGAATGCTCAGGATATCCACTTCTCTCAGTTCTACATGTCACCGCTGAACCTCAACCCGGCGATGACAGGCGTGATGAACTGCAATATTCGCCTCGCGGCTAATTATCGCAATCAGTGGGCAAGTGTACTGCGTTCCAATGCGTACAACACTTACTCCGTTTCTTACGATCAGCGCATACCAGTTGGTCGTTACGATTACTTTGGCATCGGCGGCACCTTCTGGGGCGATCAGGCCGGCGAAGCTAATTTCTCCACCCTTACCGGCAAGCTCTCCGCTTCCTACAGCAAGCGCATGGGCGGCAGCCGCGGACAAGCTAACTATCTGGTAGTAGGTGCCGAGGGTGGCGTTGCTCAGCGCAGCATCGACTTCCTGAACCTGCGCTGGGGCCTGCAGCACGATGGCGAGGGCGGCTTTGATCCGACTGCTATGACTGGTGAAGAAAACACCTTCAACCGCGATAACTTCATCTTTGCTGACCTGGCTGCGGGCCTGCTTTGGTTTATGGTGTTCGATGATAACAACAGCCTCTACTTCGGTAGCGCTTTCCACCACCTGAACCGCTCCAACCAGTCGTTCAACAGCGATGATGAAGACCTGCTCTACAGCCGCTTTACCTTCCACGCTGGTGGTGAGTTCATGCTGGGCCGCCGTTTCGGCCTGGTACCGGGCGCTATCGTAATGAGCCAGGGGCCATCTTTCCAGGTGAATGGTGGTACGAGCTTTAAGTTCCTGCTGGGTGACCGCCGCTCCAACCAGTCCTTCCAGTTTGGCCTGTGGACGCGTATTTCTAACAAGATCGAAACGGGCGTGCTGAACGATGCAGCCATCCTCTCCACCCGCTTCGACTACGAGAACTTCAGCCTCGGCTTTAGCTACGATATCAATATCTCTCCGCTGCAAACAGCAAGCAATAACAACGGTGGCTTTGAATTCGCCCTGATATACAAAATCTGTGGCGTAGAGCGCCGCGGTGTATACTGCCCGAACTTCTAAGCCGCTTTCAGCGAACTATCAAAAAAGCCCTGCGGTACATTGCTGCAGGGCTTTTTTGTCGTAAAAACGCCTAATTTGTTTTCCCGAAACGGGAAATGTATTACCTTCGATAGCAAGTACCCCTTCTTTGTCACTCCCCAGTGGACTTATGCCCGGAAAGGGCTGACCATAAATTTAAATTGTGGAAACATACGATGCAGCGCCTGCGTCCGTTATCCACTCCCAATAACTGAATTGTATAAATTAAAACGCAGGATCATGTTTGGAGGCAATAATAAGAAAGAAACCAATACAGGAGGACGCAACAACAGCCCTTCTGCCGCTTCTCACTCCCTCAACAGCCTGGTAGCCGGCACCGTAGTAGAAGGCACGGTGAAGTCCGAAAGCGACATCCGCATAGACGGCACCATAAAAGGCAAACTCTTCTGTGATGCCAAAGTAATCATCGGCCCCACGGGCTATGTGGAAGGAGAAATCCGCTGCCAAAACGCAGTGGTGGAAGGCACGTTCGAAGGATCCCTGCAGGTACAGCAGCTACTCAATATCCGCGAGAAGGCAAAAGTCAGTGGAGAAGTAACCACCGAAAAACTGATCGTTCAGTCCGGCGCAACCTTCAACGTAACCTGCTCCATGGGTGGACACAAAGCCGGGGCCACGCAGCAGTCTACTTCCAAACCTTCATCAAAAGCCGAGACATCCAGTGTCAAAGCCAACAAAGCATCAGGAGCCCAATCCTGATGATTCCGACAGTAAAAAGGAGCTAAGAGAAAAAGTGCGCCCCCAGGTGGATGCTTACCTGAAGTACTCAGGGATGGCCATCCAAATGGGGGTGATCATTCTGCTGGGCACGCTCGCCGGCCAATGGATCGATGAGCGTTACCAAACCGAGCGCCCGTACTTCACCGTTCTCCTTGCGCTTTTATCTATCTTTGCGGCACTTTACGTCAGCCTGAAAGACTTGCTCTTCCAGGATAGTGGCAAAGACAAGAAAAAGAAAAAATGAGCGCAAAGA
>CAJXXJ010000223.1 GCA_913062745.1 uncultured Phaeodactylibacter sp. | reverse complement strand
TTCTTGCTCGACTTGTCCTGCTCGTTTTTGCGCGCGTACTCTTCGGAGACGATGATGACCGGCTCCTCCCGTTCATCGCGGGCTTCTTCCAGTTTCTTGCGCTGATCTTTAGTCAGCACTTCTTCCGGGTTTTGCAGCGTGCCCGTTGCTGCTACCAGGTGGTCTTCCGGCACGGTAATGCTCACTTCATAGTTGCCGAAAGGCAGGGTGAATTCTCCACGCCCCAGAAACTGCTTGTTTTGCCAGCCTTCCACATCGTTGTAGACCGCCATACGAGGAAAAAACTGTGCGATTGTATACAGGTAGTTATCATCTTCCTCGAAGTACTCATAGCCGGAGCGCCCACCGATCTCCATGCGGTCGTTGATGTTGTACCACCACTTCACAGAGAAGTTGAACTGCTCACCCGGCTGCAGCGGCTGCGGCAGATTGATGCGCATCATGGTTTTATTCACGGTGTAGGAGAGGGGGCTGCCATCTTCATTCCTGACGTAATCCAGTTTGAAGCCACCGTCAAAGGTAGGGGTGAGGCGCTTGAGGGAGCCGGAAGACATACGGCCATCCATTTCGCTCTCCTGAATCTTGTAGGTATCCGAATCCTTTGCGCGCATATTCTGATCGAGCTGCACCCAAAGATACTCCAGCGGGTCCGGAGAATTGTTGTAGTAGGTCACTCCCTCTGTGCCGTAGATGCGCTGCTGTTCATCGTCCAGCTCGATGCTGATGACGTAGTCCGCACGCTGTTGCCAATACTCGTGCCCGGGAGCGCCGGCGGCATTTCGGTACACATTAGGCGTAGGCAATTCATTGTACAGCTGCCTGAATTTGTTTTGGTTCGTGCTTTCCTGCTGAGCGAATGCCATCAAGGACACGCCCGCCACGAACACGAGGAGCAGTAGTTGCTTCATGATGAGTCTTGGTTATGTTTTAAAATTTCATAGAAGCCCTAAAGTTAGGGAAATCAACGGATAAAGAACAGCAGAACAAAAGGCATGGTTGCAAAAACGCCGGGTGTTCCACGTGGAACACCCGGCGCATAGGAAGAACTGTAAAGCAAAACTGCCTTAGCTCAGATTATCCTGCAGCCACGACTTAAACACACCGAAATCCGCATCCATAAAAACCGCTTCTTTTTCCAGGCCTGACAGCTCAGCAAGCCGCTGCGGCACCTCTACATTTTGATCGAGTACAGCTTCTACATCCGGCAAAAACTTGGCAGGATGGGCAGTCTCCAGGATCACTCCGGTAGTGCCAGGGTTTTCTTGCTGATTAGACTGTAGGGCCAGGTACCCCACAGCGCCGTGGGGGTCGATTACGTAGCCATACCTTTCGTAAACTTCACGCATGGCTGCTTTCGTTTCTTCATCTGTAAAACGGTAACCGCTGATATTGGCCCGCATATTGTTCCACGTGGAACGTTGCTCCATAGCTTGGTAGAGGTCCTGCATCCGCGCAAAGTTAGAAGGGTTGCCTACGTCCATTGCGTTGCTGAGGGTACGCTGGGAAGGGCGGGGGTTGAAGCTTCCCGTTTTCAGGTATTCGGGCACGACGTCGTTCGCGTTGGTCGCCGCTACAAAGTGCTTTACCGGCAGCCCCATCCGTTGTGCAAGCAGCCCGGCTGTCAGGTTGCCGAAATTGCCACTCGGAACGCAGAACACTACATCGCTGCCGGCAGGCAATTGCTTGTACGCTTCGAAATAGTAGAAAGCCTGCGGGATAAGCCGGGAGATATTGATGGAGTTTGCGGAAGTCAGTCGGATTGCTTCTGTAAGCTCCGGATCAAGAAAGGCCTGCTTGACCATAGCCTGGCAATCGTCAAAGGTACCGTCTATTTCCAGGGCAGTAATATTATGCCCGAGCGTAGTTAGTTGTTTTTCCTGTAAAGCAGACACCTTACCGCTGGGGTAGAGGATGACCACCCGGGTGCCGGGCGTCTGGTAGAAGCCTGCGGCTACTGCTCCGCCAGTATCGCCGGAAGTGGCGACAAGTATGACGAGTTCACGGCTCTCCCCCCGGTTGAAGTAGCTCATCAGCTGTGCCATAAAACGCGCGCCGAAGTCTTTAAAGGCTAAGGAGGGGCCATGGAATAACTCAAGTACATACTTCTGCTCATCAAGGCGTACAACGGGTGCCGGAAAATTGACCGCTTCTTCTACAATTTGCCTTAGGTCTGCCTCAGGGATGGCATTCTGCAGCAAAGTGCGGCTCACTGCCATAGCAATTTCCGTAAAGGAAAAAGCAGGCAGGTTATCCAGTATATCGCTGGGCAGAGCCGGGATCTCCGCCGGCATATAAAGCCCGTTGTCAGGGGGCAGCCCGCGCAGTACAGCTTCTCTCAGGCTGGTGTAATGGCCACGGCTTTTGGTACTGTAGAGTTTCATGCGGTGATAATTTTTGCGCCTTCCTCGTTGATAGGGGAGGCATAAGGATGATTCGGAATGTTGTGCTCCCGAAATACGCGGCTCATAGAGGCAGCCACTGCCTCCGCAGTTGCGGCACCCCGGCACAGGGCAAATACGGATGGGCCGGCGCCCGATATACTGCAGCCTAGTGCTCCGGCTTCCAGAGCCGCTTTTTTAACCTGCCGGAAATGAGGGATCAGCTGCGCACGCTGCGGCTCAATGATCACGTCTTCCAGGCAGCGGCCAATCAAAGCATAGTCTGCCTCGTACAGCCCAACCATAAGGCCGGCCAGATTACCACTCTGCTGTATACTTTGCTGCAGGCTGACCGTAGGGCTCAGCACTTCCCGGGCATCTTTAGTGAGTATACTGACTTCCGGGTAGACTACCGCTGCGTGAAGTTCAGCCGGTACCGGCAGGTGCCGGATATCAAGCCCTTTGTTGGAACGGATCAGTACAATTCCGCCGAGTAGGGAAGGGGCTACGTTATCAGCATGGTAGGCACCGTCGGCTACCTGCTCGCCCAGTACAGCACAGTGCAGGCTTTCTGCTTTGGACACCGGCATACCAAACAGCGCATTGACGGCCATAACGCCGGCAGCAGCACTTGCCGCACTTGACCCCAGGCCGGAACCGAAGGGCATCTTCTTATGAATTTCTAACTCTACTCCGGATTCCTCCTTCCCAAGTTGTTGCAGCAGGCAGCGGGCAGCAAAGCCGGAAGTGTTCTTATCTACCTCATAGGGCAGCTTGCCACCATCACCGCTTATCGTTTTGATCCGCAAACCCGGAGTATCTACCCGCCGGGCTACCACTTCGTCGCCAGGCGCATTAATTGCGAATCCCAGTATATCAAATCCAACAGCTACGTTGGCCACCGTGGCCGGCGCAAAAACACGAACTTCATTTTTCATCTAGCTCAGGTAATTTCCAATCGTTATGATTTCAGCAAAAACGCCGGCAGCGGTCACCTCTGCGCCAGCACCCGGCCCGCGCACCACAAGCGGGCGCTCCCGGTAGCGGTCGGTGGTGAACACAATCATATTATCACTGCCGCTCAGGCTGTAGAACGGGTGGCTGCTGTCTACCCGCTGCAGGCTGATCGTAGCCTTGCCTTCATTCAGGCTCGCTACCATACGCAGGGCTTTGCCCTCCTCCTCTGCAGATTCCCGTAGCTGATCAAAAATATCATCCGCCTGCTGCAGCTCCCGAAAAAAGTCTTCTATCGTCTCCGCCTGCTGACAAGCCTGCGGCAGGATATTCTCTATTTCCACATCCTCCGCCTCAAGCGGCAGGCCGGTCTCCCGGGCAAGAATAATCAGCTTGCGCTGAACGTCCAGCCCATTGAGGTCGATACGCGGGTCAGGCTCGGTGTAGCCAAGCTCCTGCGCCTTTTTTACCACCTCGCTGAAGCGGGTGCCGGCTCTGAAATTGTTGAAGATGTAAGAGAGAGAACCGGAGACAACGCCCTCAATTTTGATGATGCGGTCGCCGCTGATGATCAGGTCGTTCAGGGTACCGATGACCGGCAGGCCTGCCCCTACGTTCGTCTCGTACATAAACTGTACGCCGCGGCGCGCAGCAATCGCCTTCAGCCGCTGATACTGTGCGAAGCCGGAGGAGATCGCGATTTTGTTAGGCGTCGAAATCGGTATGCTCGAGTCAAGAATATCCTCGTAGTAAGCAGTGACCTGTTCGCTGGCCGTATTATCCACGAAGATGGTATTGGACAAATTCATCTCCTTCATCTTGCCGATGAAGATAGCCGGGTCCATTTTAAGGTCGCATGCTTCGAGGGAAGGCTTCCAGTCTTCCAGGGCGATACCTTCTTCCCGGAAAAGCATCTTACGGCTGTTCGCCAGGCCAACCACCCGCAGCTCGAGCCCGCGTTTCTCTTTCAGGAAAGCTGCCTGTGCTTTGATCTGCTCAATCAGCGTACTGCCAATCAGCCCCACCCCAATCATGAATAAGTGCAGCTCCTTCGTGTCAGAAAGGAAAAACGCTTCGTGCAGTGCATTAAGCGCCTTGGCTTCATCGGAGCGGTTGATGACCACCGATATATTGAGCTCGGAGGAGCCCTGTGCGATTGCCACCGCATTGATACCGTTTTTGCCCAGGGCCTGGAAAAGGCGCCCGGATATACCCGGCTGATACCGCATATTCTCCCCGATGATCGCCACCACGGAAAGGTCTTCCTCAATTTTAACCGGGTCGACTACATTCATGCTCATTTCGTACTCAAACTCTTCTTCCACCCGTTTCCGCGCCCGGTTGGCCAGGCTGGGCTGCACCGCAAAACTGATGGAATGCTCGGATGACCCCTGCGTAATGAGGATGACGTTGATATCAGCTGCTGCCAAAGAAGAGAACAAGCGGCCGGCAATGCCAGGAACGCCAAAAAGGCCACTGCCTGACATTGTAAGCAAGGCAATGTTCCCGATAGAGGAGATCCCCTTCACCGCGTGGGCATCCGGGTCGGGCCGGTCAGAGATCAGCGTACCTTCAAACTCCGGATTAAAAGTATTTTTAATATAAAGTGGAATCTTTTTTTGCAGGGCCGGCTGCAGCGTGGGCGGGTAGATGACCTTGGCTCCGAAGTGCGACATCTCCATCGCTTCGGCGTAGGTCATGCTCGGGATGGTAAAAGCCCGGCGCACCCGGCGGGGGTCTGCCGTCAGCACGCCGTCCACATCGGTCCAGATTTCGATCACGCTGGCATCGAGCCCGGCGGCGATCAGGGAGGCGGTATAGTCGGAGCCTCCGCGCCCGAGTGTGGTGGTGAGCCCCCCTTTGGCGGAAGCCACAAAACCGGTGACTACCTGCACATCGGGGTGCTGAGCGTAGTGCTCCCGAATCTTTTGATAGCTCAGCTTAAAGTCTACCCGGCCGGCACCGAACGATTTGTCGGTCTTGATAATCCGGCGGGCATCGAGGTAGCTGGCATTGATCCCGCTTTGCCGGAGTACATGAGAAATGATGAAAGCAGAATTGCGCTCGCCGAAGCTGAGCACATAGTCCATCGTGCGCCTGGAAGCCTCCCGTACGAGAAAGACGCCGTAGAGCAGATTTTTGAGGACCTCATTGCTGCGCTGCAGCTCAGGCAGCACCATATTTCTGTACTCACCCTGCAGCAGCTCATCCACCGCATCGAGGTGCCGCTGCCGGAATGCTTCGAACCGCTGCTCATAAGCTTCGTCTCCTTTAGCGGCAAGCTGCCCCATTTCGATCAGGGCATCCGTGACGCCTCCGAAGGCCGAGAAGACGACGGTAAATTTTTCTCCTTTGGTGTAATACCCTTTCAGGATATCATCCCCAGATTAACATCAAGATTGGAAGTTCCGATCAATGTAATGCTAAGATTAAGGCAACTCTAAACAAGGTAAGTACACAATACCCTGACATTCAATCTTATGAATTTAAGAAAAAAAAGAGAAACTAGAAGTTTTTCAGAGGCAATTTTACAGGAGAATGAACTCAAAAATCTAGATAAAATACATTATGGTTATATTTATCGGTCCTTATATCACCAACAGCTGAAAAATGTCTTGAATTTATTTAATAAAAGTCAACTGCTAGTAATAGATTCAAGCAGATTTATAAATGAATGGAATTTAGTAAAAAGAGAATTATCAAATTTTTTAGATATAAAAATTCATTCAAGCTTCCCTCTAGAAAATACATCTATGCAGTATAGGAATTTACATCTAGGGAGTTTATTAAGTAAATTTAATAGGTTTTCAAAAGGGAGACTTAGAAGTTTATTAATTAATGGCAAATTTCAATTTCTTTTCACAGAGACGCAAAGTCTTCAAAAAAGTGAATTTTTTAGTTTGAACCATGAATTTAAGAAAGATTTATTGTTAAGATTGAATCAAGATACTTTTAAAATTGAAAAAGATTTTAACCTTGATTTAGAGGGCTATTACTTGGATAATGAAGAGTTTTTAAGTTAATTTAAATACTCATTAAATACCATACCAGGGATGTAAAGAAATGTTATGAAAAAACCAAACATAACTTCATTAAAAAAGTTAGAAAATGAGTCTATAAAAATCATGCGTGAAGTCGTGGCTGAGACAAATAATCCAGTGCTTCTCTATTCCATTGGAAAGGATTCTTCAGTTTTGCTTCACCTCGCTCTTAAAGCCTTCTATCCTCAAAAACCCCCATTCCCACTCCTTCAAATTGATACCACATGGGATTTTAAAGAGATGGGAAT
>CAJXXJ010000222.1 GCA_913062745.1 uncultured Phaeodactylibacter sp. | reverse complement strand
GGGATTTACCGTTCTGAGGACCAAGGCAACACCTGGGGATTACTTACCGATAATGAGGGCAACAACGGGCTATCCACCAATGCACTGGGCGGATTTGGATGGTACTTCGGCAAACTTCGTGTCAGCCCGGTCGCAGCCGATGATATTTTTCTGCTCGGGGTGGATCTGTGGCGGTCTGCCGATGGGGGCAGCAACTGGGAGCTTATCCTGGAGCTGGACGAGCATACCGGCGCTACCGACCTGATCATGGACCCGCGCGACCCGGACGTACTGTACGCAGCTGCACTTCAGCGGCGGCGGCATGTGTTCACCTATGTGGGCGGCGGACCGGGCAGCGGCATCTACAAAACCACAGACGGCGGCCAAAACTGGAGCAAAGCCAACAAAGGGCTTCCTTCCGGCGATATTGGGCGCATCGGGCTGGCCATCTCCCCCGCCAATCCGGAGTACCTCTACGCTATGGTGGAGGCAGCTGGCGATGGCAGCGGCTTCTACCGCTCTGATAACCGCGGTGCCAGCTGGAGCAAAAAGGATGACTACTTCACGCGTGGCAATTACTACTCCGAAATCGTAGCTCATCCTACTGACCCGGAAATGGTCTTCGCCATGGACACCTACATGCACTACACCGATGACGGCGGCAACAGCTTTCAGCGGGTAGGCGAATCCAATAAGCACGTTGATAACCACTGCATGTGGATCGACCCGGAGCAGCCGGACTATTACCTCGTGGGATGCGACGGCGGTATTTACGAAAGTTTTGATGCGGGCAAGACCTGGAACTACAAGCCTAATTTGCCGATCACCCAGTTTTATAAAGTAGAAGTGGACAATGACCTGCCCTTCTACAACGTCTACGGCGGCACGCAGGACAACTTCAGCCTGGGCGGCCCAAGCCGTACCCGCAACAGCACCGGCATCACCAACAGTGATTGGTTTGTGACCCACGGTGGCGATGGCTTTGAGTCGGCTATAGACCCGGAAAACCCGGATATCGTATACGCCCAATCGCAGTACGGCGTGCTGGTCCGTTACGACCGGGCAAGCGGGGAGGAGATCGGCATTCAGCCCAAGCCCGGCAAAAGCGAAGATGCTTTTCGCTGGAACTGGGATGCCCCCCTGATGATTTCCTACCATAAGCCGACCCGCCTGTACTTTGCCGCCAACAAGCTGTTCCGCAGCGACGACCGCGGTAATTCCTGGACTACCCTGGGCGGTGACCTCACTCGTCAGCTCGACCGCAATACCCTGCCGGTCATGGGCCGCATTCAGAGCATTGACGCTGTAGCGAAAAATGCGAGCACCTCGCCTTACGGTACGATTGTAGCCTTTTCGGAAAGCCCCCTCAACGAGCAGCTGCTGTATGTGGGTACGGACGACGGCCTGATTCAGATTTCCGAGGACGGCGGCGATAACTGGACCAAAGTTGATGTCAACAACATTCCCGGAGCACCTGAACGTACCTATGTCAACGCACTGCTGGCTTCTCAGCACGACGAGAACGTGGTCTACGCTGCCTTCAACCACCACAAGTACGGCGACTTTAAGCCCTACGTTTTCAAAAGTACCGACAAAGGCCGTACCTGGACCTCCATCAGCAGCAACCTGCCTGAACGCGGCTCCGCTTACAGCCTGGCAGAAGACCATGTGGATGCCAGCCTGCTGTTTGTCGGCACCGAGTTCAGCTGCTTCTTCAGCCCGGACGGCGGTGCGCACTGGAAAAAGCTGGGTGCCGGGCTGCCCACAGTAGCCGTCCGCGATATGGCCATCCAAAAACGGGAAAACGACCTGGTCCTGGCCACCTTCGGCCGCGGCTTCTACGTGCTGGATGATTATTCGCCTTTGCGGCAAATCAGCGAAGAACAGTTGGAGGCAGACGCTCATATCTTCCCCGTAAAGGACGGGCTGGTGTACATTGAGCGTGACCCCCTCGGCTACTCCGGCAAAGGCTTTCAGGGTGCCAGCTACTACACGGCCGACAATCCGCCCATCGGAGCCACCTTCACCTACTACATCAAGGAAGGCGAAGAAAGCCTGAAGGCCAAGCGGCAAAAGGAAGAAAAAGAAAAGATTAAAGAGGGTGAGCCCATCCGCTACCCCACCTATGAGGAACTGAAAGCAGAGCGGGAGGAGGAAGACGCCTACCTACTGTTTGATATCATGGACGCCAAGACGAAAAAAGTAGTACGGCAACTCAAGGCCTCCGTCAGCAAAGGCGTACACCGCCTCACCTGGGACGGCCGCCTGCCGGATGTATCGCCCGTACGCCGCCCCGGCTCTCCTAACGATGACTCCGGTGTACTGGCCGCGCCCGGCGACTACCTGGTTGCCCTGCACAAAGTAAAAGGCAGCGAACAAACCGAGCTCGTCGGCCCGCAACCCTTCAAGCTGAAGAGCCTGGGCGGCGTCACCCTGCCCGCCGAGCCGCGGGAGGAACTGCTCAACTTCCAGGCCGAAGTACAGGAGACTAACCGCCGCCTCGACGGGGCCGCTACGCGACTGGAGGAAACCGAAGAGCGCCTGAAGGCCATCCGCCACGCACTCTTCCTGACCCCGAATGCCGGGGAGGAACTGCGTACCCGGGTACTGAAGGCTGAGCAGGAGCTGCAAGCCCTGCAAACTGAGCTGAACGGTGACCGCATCGCCTCGGAGCTCGATCAGGGCACGCCCATGGGCATCATGGAACGCCTGGGCTGGCTGACCTACGAAATGTGGGGCTCTACCTCTGCTCCTACGCAGACGCAGCGCGATGCCCTCGCTATCGTGAAGGAAGAGGCTCAGCCCATCCTCAAGCGTATGCGGCAGCTGACTGAGGTGGAAGTCAAAGCTATCGAAAAAGCGCTGGAGGAAGCCGGCGCGCCCTATACGCCGCAGCGGCCGATTGGGGTTGGGGAGTAAGGCAACACGCCAGGTTCTACATTCAAAAGCCCGAATCCGAATACGATTTGGATTCGGGCTTTCTCTTTCAGGAGAGCATAGTCAATTAGCTGTTTTCGGGTCGTTACGGGAAGGAAATGATAAAGGTGCTCCCTTGCCCTTCTTCGCTTTCATTGTACTTCAACCCGTTCGTCACCAGGTTTTTCAGAATCAGAAACAACATGGACCGGTTGACAGAAATATGTTGAGGGCCTTCGTAGTGGACAGTGCCTCGCTTAGCACGCGAAGTGCTTAGTGTTTGGGTCAGGTTATGGGTTAGCTGCAGCATGTCTATTTGCTCCGCACCGCCACTCGTTTGCCGGGACAGGTCAGAATTTTGCATAAAGTCTTCAATGAGCGTATAGAGCTGACGGCTGCTTGTCTTTACGATATCAAAGTATTCTCCGAGGCCGTTGCGTACATCTGTAGGCAGCTTTTTTTATCAATCCAACGCAACTACTCATGACTCTAATTGGCTCTTTGATATTATGAGAAGTGATGTAGCTCAGAGTGCTCAGTTCATAATTAGCTTGTTCCAGATCTTTTTTTAAGCTCGTAAAAAGCTGATCAGTGGTAGTAGCCCTATTTCCAAATTAGTTATTATATTTGAAGCATTGAAAGAGTCCATACTCGCTCTACTTCTCTACAAATACAAAAATCATGAAAACACTTTCATCACTGATCTGCGCTATCTTTTTCCCTCTATTTTTACTCGCACAAACCGCGCCTCCGCTTAATGCTCCCTATATCCGCTATGGCGACTTTTACTATCAGAATCAATATAGAGGCCTCAAGCAACTGATGAAGGACCTGCCAAGGCACGACTCTGTGTTGTACAGCAAATTACGCTTAGAATGGGAGCAGATGCAGACCAATCAAGTATTAGGTATTGTAAGCTGTAGTGTTGGTTCGCTAGCGGGCCTTGCGGTCTTGGCTTCTGCCGATAATAATCAAACCAGCTCTTTAAATGGCAATGACAGCAATGTAGATAGCAGAATCGTTTTCGGCTCGCTCCTTTTATTGGGCGGCCTCGGCGGTGGCTTCGCGCTGCTCAACCAGCGCCGGGACGTATTGGATTTTATCAACCTATTCAATGAACAATCAGAAGGAGAAAAATTACGGTTTACACTGACGTCGGCAGTCGGCCCTGGTGTTGGTCTGCGGTATAGATTGGATTGATTCCTCCTCAACTATTTTAAATTCTTACCTTCTAATAATGTAGGATTGTGCTTCGCACCTACGGTTTGGATGTGATTGCTGACTTAATCTTTTAGTTTAGCTGAATGTTGATTACTGCGTTTGGCAGCGGCTGGACTTTGCAAAATACAATGCATTGCCGGATAAGGATGCCCCGGCAACCTCCGGTCAATGGAGAAATGAGAATCAAGCCTGGATGCAGGTAGTGGTGGGTATAGAGCGGTTGCTTGAAAAGCAGTAAAGCTTTGGTCTTGCTATTTTTGTATTTTTTAACGATAATGCATTACTAACTTACTATTCCTGCTATGCCAATCATTGGAAGAATCAAAGGCATTATCTTGAGGATGTTTTATGGTGATCATCCTCCTCCGCACTTCCATGCAACCAATAATGAGAAAGAAGGGTTGTTCAGCATAGATAATCTGGAAAGATAATCTATCCTCAAAGGACCGGAAAAAGGTGAAAAAATGGGGAGCACCACGAAAAACAAAACTCAAAGAAATGTGGGATTCCCAGGATATTCATAACCTTGATGATTAAAACAAAAGACATGGACTTCCCTCCTGCGCTAACCTTTATTCTCCCCCTACCCAATCACCGGCTCTTCGCCATTTTTGAAGAGGGGTCGATTATGGTTTACGACTTGAAGGAGCGCCTGCAACATCCCGCCTTTCAGCCCCTGCGGGAAGAAGCGCTATTCCAGCAAGCCCACCTGGCGAATGGGGGCTACGGCGTGGTTTGGAATGATGAAATTGACCTGAGCGAGTACGAGGTTTGGTCAAAAGGGAAAGCCGTAGGTACAGTAGAAGAACTGGCAGCCCGTGCCTAAAACATCAGCTCCTTAATCTTATCCATATACCCGCGGCTCACCCGTACCACGTCTCCATTCTGCATTTTTACGTCGTAGCTGCTGGCGTACTTATCCACGCTTTCGATGTAGTGGATATTGATGATGGAGGAGCGGTGTACGCGCAGGAAAGCCTCCGGGTCCAGCTTTTCTTCAATTTTACCGATGCCGTAATTGCTAAGGTAGCTATGCTCGGCGGTGACGAGGCGGGAGTAGTCGCCATCGGCTTCAATCCAGATGATGTGTTGGACAGCCAAATTGATCAGGCGGCGACCGGACTGCACCAGGATGCGCTCGGGGTAAGTCTGCTTCTCCTGCAGCAGGCTTTCTGCCAAAGGCCCGGCGGAGGGCTGTCTGTCGGCTTGCAGTACCCGCTGAACGGCCTGATGGAAACGCTCCCGGGTGTAGGGTTTGAGCAGGTAGTCTACGGCGTGCACTTCAAAGGCTTTGAGCGCGTACTGATCGTAAGCCGTGGAGAAGATAATCTGCGGAATTTCGTCCAGATGGGTAAGCACCTCAAAGCCACTCATGCCCGGCATTTGGATATCCAGAAAAATCAGGTCGGGCTGAAATTCATTGATGAGTTTGATCGCATCCACCCCGTTGTTGGCCTCGCCAACAGGTACGAGCTCCGGATAATCCTTGATGTATTCCCGGATGAGCTTGCGCCCGGCGGATTCATCGTCTATCAGAACGACTTTCTTCATATCGTGAATTCAATCTTTAGTCCGTGCGGTTGATTATCGCTGATGATCAATGGGCTTCCGTATTGCTTCTCCAGCCGCAGCTGCGTATTCTTCAGGCCAACGCCCCCGTTGCGGAACAGATGCGCTTTGTCCGCTACGCCTTCTCCGGTATCAGACACTTCAAAAGCCAGCTGATCGCCTTGCTGCCGCACCCGGATGAGCACCTGCCCGCCCTGAATGAGGTTGGCAATGCCGTGCTTGACGGAGTTTTCCACCAGCGGCTGCAAAATCATAGGCGGTATTTTCCGCTGCCGGAGTTGCTGTGGCACGTCGACCACCACCTGCAGCCGGTCTTCAAAGCGGGCTTTCTCCAGCGCCAGGTACTTTTCTACAAATTCCAATTCTTCGCCCAGGGAGACGAGGTCCGATTTTGATGCTTTCAACTGATAGCGGAACAGATCGGACAGTTGGGCAATCATCTCGCGCGTTTGTTCCTGCTCCGGCGGCACGGAGGCACTGATGGCATTAAAGGTATTGTACAAAAAATGGGGGTTGAGCTGTGCTTTCAGTGCCGACAGCTCGCTCTTCAGGGCAGCTTCGCTCAGGGCGGCCCTGAGTTTGATATTGCGCTCGTTGTTGCGGTAGTATTCGTAGGCGTGCAGCAGCCCAAATTGCAGTATGTAAAAGAGGAAGGGAATATACACATCCCACACCTGCCCCCAGCCGCCGAGGTGGCCAAAGCCAACCTGCTCGCACAACCAGTAGTAGCCCTGCCATCCGCCCACCACCACGAAAAGCGGTAAGCCCAGCAGGTGCAACAACAGTCGATAGCGCAATTTCCAGTGCCGCAGCCAGTGGAATATGAGCCCGTAAATGGGCAGGAACACCGCCAGCATGCAAAGATACTGCAGCCCGGAATTATCCATGAAGTTCCGGAAACTGAGCAGCCGGTCGCCGTCTTCGCGGAAGTCATAGGCG
>CAJXXJ010000221.1 GCA_913062745.1 uncultured Phaeodactylibacter sp. | reverse complement strand
CGCACGAGTATATGCCGACCCGCCTGCCTTAGCATGTCGGGCAGGCACGAAGTCATGGTTGGCCCCAAACTACTTCGTCGTCGGTATATGCCTGATGCTTTTGTCATGGCAGGGCGCTGCTCAAACGGATGCAGAGTCTGATATTATCGCGGACCCCAACTTCAACGAGCCACAAAATATTGATTATAAGAACCATAACAATGCTTTCAATGCAATAACTGTTGCCTCGTTTATTTTGCGAGATGGTGGAGCAGATGGAACAGACCAAGATACCGTCTCTACTAGTTTGCGCAATATCAGGATGAGCATCGACTCGGGAAGTTCTTTGGCCGGTTTATACCTTTATTATCCGGGCGTTAGTACGGGAGGCATTCCTGGCACTATGGATGGGTCTTCGGTCGAGTTTATAGTGTTCCCCATGGAGGCTCCGGATGATGGAACATTCACTTTTGAGATCAGAGCCGCATTCTCCAATACGCATGTGACTGACAATCAGCAGTTGAAATTGACAATCACTGAAGCAGAGATCCTCTCGCCACTTTTATCCTCCCAATTCGCCGCCCCCGACGCCGGCGGCGCCTCTACGGACACCAACGGGGACGACAACCGCATAGAAGTCATCGCCGACCGCCTGCAGTTTGCCACCGGCCCGAGCGATGTAAATGTCGTGCGCGCCATGCTCCCGGCGGTCAGCGTGGAAGCGGTGGACATCAACGGGCAGCTCGACCTCGATGCGTTGCCGGATGTGGACGTGAGCGTTTCCGGCGGCTCCTTTTCGGCGGATGCCATTGCTACGGTTACTGCGGACACCGGGGTGGCTGTCTTCGGGCAATTGGTCTTTGATCATCCCGGTACCGGGCTCACGCTTTCGGCCAGCAGCCCCGGCTATCTAAGTACGGCGGCCAGCAATCCTTTTGACGTGCTGAACGCGCCGGCCATTTATCTCAGTGAGCTGCACTACGATGACGCTAATTCCGGCAGTACGAACACGGACTTCGTGGAAGTCGCAGTGCCGGCCGGTTTTGGCGGCAGCCTGCAGGATATAGAATGCTACCTGTTTGACGGGAGTACCGGGCAGCCTTATGATTCCCTTACCCTGGATCAGTTTGTGGTGGGCAGCAGCACGGGCGGCTTCACCTTTTACAGCTGGACGCGCCCGCTGCAAGACGGGCCGGACGGGATAGGCCTGAGCTACACGGAGACTACCGTGCTCGACCTGTGGAGCTACGAGGGGGCCTTTATTGTTACGGATGTGGCTTTCGCCGGCGCTGAAACTAATGACCTGGGGGTGAGCGAAGACAGCTCCACGCCCGCCGGCGCTTCCATACAGCGTACCGGCAGCTGCCTGAGCGCCTGCCCCCTCGGCTTGGAGTGGACGGCACAGCTGGGAGACACAAAGGACGAACCGAATACGTCCGGCGCTCCGCTGCCTGTCACCTTGCTCAGCTTTCAGGCTGTGGAGAAGGGCGGCAATGTGCAGTTGCGCTGGGCTACCGCTACGGAGCTGAATAACGATTACATGGCCGTAGAGCGCAGTTCGGATGGCCGATTCTACGAAGAGATAGGCCGGCTAGAAGGGCAGGGCACCACACAGGAAGTGCAGCATTATCAGTTTCTCGATGCGGCGCCGGTGCCTGGCGTCAATTACTACCGCCTGCGGCAGGTGGATTACGATGGGCAGCGGGAGTATCATGGGCCGGTGAGTGTCAGGCTGAGCGCCCCGGAGGGGCAATTATCGGTCTGGCCGACCCTCACCTCCGGCGAGTTGCAGGTAGCCTGCAGAGGCTGTAAAAGCCCGGCTGCCCGGCTGAGTCTGCTTTCGTTGCAGGGGCAGCTGATTCGGCAGTGGGACTGGCCGCCCAATGTGGATGCTGTCCGCCTGGACTTATCGGATTTGCCCGCCGGGCTGTACTATGTGCAGTGGAGTGATGAGCGGAACCGGTACAGCAATCGGATCGTGCGGCAGTAGGGGGGTAATTGAGGTGTGTGTTATGGCGCTTTTTGTCTTTGCGTAGGCTCTGGTGGTGCTTTGACTTTGGTACATGAGCTACCTCGTACCACTGGTGCTGGGCCGCTTTTAAGGGGGCGAAGATC
The DNA here is from genome assembly GCA_913062745.1 of uncultured Phaeodactylibacter sp. Classification (GTDB taxonomy): domain Bacteria; phylum Bacteroidota; class Bacteroidia; order Chitinophagales; family Saprospiraceae; genus Phaeodactylibacter. Next base: position 4,545 of record CAJXXJ010000221.1, on the reverse strand, counting down.
AGGGTGTTGACAGGTGAGGGGCATGATGATAAAGGCTGACTTCGCGCCGGTTTGCTATTTGTGTTACAGGTTGTAAAACCTCAATCGCTATATCAGGGCTCAATTAGCTTGCAACCAGAGTTGCTAGCTAATGAGCTCATTAGGGCTTGCTGCCGCTATTCTCTGTAATCGTTTTCGCTAACGCAAAAAAACAAAACCACGATGAAACTTAATCTTCAATCCTCTGCACTGCTGCGGGTGGTGTTGGGGAACCCAAAGCAGGAATGCAAATATTTTGGCATATGCCGTCTTGAACTCTGGGATGGGCGGCCACTACTGGAAAATGAGTGCGTTGCCCGATGTGCTGCCTTTTATGCAAAAAGTAGAAAACTGCAGCTATTGTTCTTAAAAAACTATTTGAGTAATGCGCTGTATGCAAAGCACTTCCATCCCTTTTTTCTGGTACCCTTCCCCTGTGAATTGCCAGCCTTTATGTTGTCTTTGTTTATAGGGGCAGGCACCGGGGCAATCCCCGGCATAATAATTAAGCCCGGAGAGTATGACTTCCTGCATGTGCCACAGGGCATATGTGTTACCTTCAACCTGGAAGAGTTGATTGTGGAGCATGCTCAGTCAGCGCAGCCCTCAAGCGCCATATCCCAGAGATGCTCATAAGGGACAATCTCAATTTCGTGTGGCGCATTGATCATTTGTAAGGGCTTAGTGGCCACAGCTTTTAATAATTGTTTTGCCTTTTCCCGGGCAGCGTTTTTAGAGAAATCGGCCAGTGCAATTTGCTGAAGAGCCTTGATGAAGCAGTAGGAGCGAAAAGTATCCTCCCCTTCTTTCAGGTGCCGGCTGGCATACTTATCGAGGGCCATCATGCGGTTATACGCCTCGTCAAATCGCTTGAGAAAAATGAGGGATATGGCGTGAACAATCAACACCGGGATATTCATGCCGCGCTTGTCCTTAGAGTAGGTGGGCACGTCATTCAGGAATTTGGCCGGGCGCAGGGAAAAACGCCTTGCACCCCCGGCAGTAACTTTTATTTTGCCCATTGCCCTTTTTCTCAATGTCGGGCCTGCTTGCTTTAGATTGCGTATAGGGAAACATTAAATCAAGAAAATACCTTTCAGCCTTATCGATATATTTCAGGCTTTCAATATTCATCTTTGTAAGCTCATCGTAGTAGCTCCACCTATTTCTATCCGGATGAGTACTGGCATATTTGTATCGCAGCAGTTTCGCTAAATCTATGATTTCGTACACCATCTCGTATTTGACAGCAGCTTTAATGGAGTTTTCTGCTATTTCAAACGCACTGTGAGCAGCCCCCTTTGAAGCAAGCATACGTGCTGCAGCAGTGTTTTTTCGGACATTGTGCTGAGCGGATTGTGCGGTACTGAACTGAGGTTTTTTCAGATCAATGAAAAAGAAAGAGTTGACCAGCCGTTTGAACATACTATTTCGAAGATTGCGGTATTGCGGGTAGGTGCCACTGGCATCAGGCCCAAAAAAGTGGGAAGCGGCTTCTTCGTCATTGTTGATCACACCATCAGCAATAAGTTCGTAAAATTCTTCATACCGGTTGCCTGGCTCGTTACCCTGGCCAAGTACTTCAATTTGCTTTTTTTTGTGCCTGGAGATCAGGTTCACCATTTCTACTAATGCTTTCATAAGGGTTTAGTGTGTTAGGGGGTGAAGCGCGAATCACAGAGATTTGGTACGCTAATATTTTCTCAATACAGCAAGGTATGTATTTGTATTGAAAAAATAGATTTTTTTCATTGTTTTTTTTGTAATGGGGTGTTTGGTCAATTAAAAAATGTCTTTGCGTGATTATGTCTTTACTTTTATTTTGATATCGCGATTTTTACGGTAACCCTATTAAACACTAATGTCATGATTGGTATATCTACTCTTTTGCCAATAGCAGTGACTCTGCTATCCGCAACGCTCAAACATAATGTGCTGTTTTCAAACCTGCGAATTGGATCAGGAAAAGTGATTGAACGAGACCTTACGGGCTTATAATCGAAATGGGGTGTTCGATATTCGGAAATTTGTCTTTGACAATTTCTGTTCAGGACAATTTCTTTGTAGGAGTACAAATGAAAAGTGAAAAGCGCTCAAAATAATGCGCTCCATATTGCGCAAGGCGGAAGCCGAAAAGCCTTAAGCAGAGTAGGCGTCACTATTTAAACACTACGCGTTATGAAGTATTATTTGAAACAGCTTCTGGTATTGGCAGCTATTGTTACAGCCATTGTTTCCTGCCAGAAGGATGATGATTTGGTGACAGCAACTTCTCTTCCTCTGGAAAAAGCTGTACCGCTGACCCCCCAACAAGTTTCTGAGGCCCGGGCTAGGTTTGCAAAAGCGCTCGCTAAGGCCAGCAACGATCAGGAATTCGTCAACTTCCTTAATTCGGAAGCCTTGAAAGAGCTGACAGGTGACCGAGATGTGCTTTATTCTATTATCAAAGATCGGGAGCTGCCCGAGACAGGAAGAAAAGTTTCTGAAGTCTTAGCAGCTACTGAACTAAGTGATGTACAGTCGCGCAATACTTATGATATTGATCCAACCGTCTTTTTTACTGGTGCTATAGTAGATATAGACCCCGGTCTGGTAGTCTATTTATACGTGCCAGAATCAATGGAGGGGATGGATGATATTGAAATAGAAGGAGTCGCATTCGTTAGCGAAAGCTTTGATGAGCAAACGGCTACGGAAGTCCCTGTGTATAATCCTCAGGGAACCTTAAATTATATGGATGCTCAGATAGCGTATCCAAGTCAGGCCTATTACGTTGTTAAAGAAAGTGAGGTTTTGCTACCAATAATTGACGCTACCGGACTTACTAAATACGGTAACTTCATTGATACAGAAGGGTTGGTCCCTGAATTTGCAGAAGATGGAGTTTCTTATTTTCATATTCGGGATGTGTATCGGGACCAAATGGCATTCGGGCTTACTGAGTTTTTTGGTGAGATTGATAATGATGGCGATGGTTTTTTTAGTGATGTCAATCCTGGCCATCCATTATACGACCCCAACGATACCGACCCGTGCGTGCCGAATCACTTCCCAGGCTGTGATGGTAATAACAACAACAATGAAGATGAAGAAGACCCCTGTCTAAATCCTAATAGAGATGACAGGAATAATCGGGAAGAACTGGTTAAAATCAAATTTGCCAATGACGCAGCTTGGTTCTACGCTATGGGATTTCCCGCCTGGCTGGATGGACGACCTGAGTTGTTAGTTACGAATATTGTAATTTCTGTCAATGATGAAAATCCTATGGTCAGTGATTTAACCTCCCCCATAAGCGATAGAGCGAGGTATTTCAGACGGAAGGGGAACAATCTTTGGTATGTTATTCGTGACCGTCTGCCAAAACCATTGAAGTTCTATGAGTGGAATTTAGAGGATATTGGTGACCCCATGCTTTATCACTGGCAAGAGGTGGATAAAACTGATCTAAGTGGGGAGTTGACGCTTAATACTCCTAAAATAAAAATTAAGCTTCCACTGGTAGGTGAAACTACATGGCAGCCATTTGAAGTGAAGATCAAGTACAACCCTGCAAACGAAGATCTGGGTAGCGACCTCGTTTACTATTGTGATGATGCTAATGGAGAAGGTACTACCTACAACACCGGGAAACTGCTCTTCAATATAAAAGAAGAGGAATTTTAATTTAACCTGTGGCGGGCCTGACAGTAGAGGTCGGGCCTGCCTGTTAAAACTCACTAACCATGAAGTATTTATTTTCCTTTTCCTTTCTTCTGATTTGCATATTAGGTTACGCCCAGGACGCCTATTTCTCCGTCGGTCTGGGGCGTGGGTTCCTTTCTTCCGGTGACGGTCGCTCCTGGAGCCTTGTCAATGAGTATCAGCATGAGGTAAGAAACGGCCGCTGGCTGGTAGGAGGCGGCCTGAGCGTTCATTACAGTGCATCAGATAATGTGGGCATTAATACCAACCCCACTTTATACGATGTGCCGTACACTATCATAGATAAACACGATGTCAACCCCTTTGGCAAATGGGGAGAATCTTTTGATAACCAAACCGGGCAGCTACTCGATACTAAGACGGAGCAACACCTATACATTAATTTCGATTTACTGGCCACCCTGCGCCTCGGTCCTTTGCAGGATAACAAAAAGTGGGAGTATAATATCTCGGCAGGGCCTAGCCTGAACTATATTTCCCAAACCTACATCGCGCAGACTATCGTGGGTAATTTTACCTCCGCCTTTTATCCTGAAGCCAGGATTCGCCTGGCCGTTCCGTATTACAAACGCTTGCTCACAGTAGGCGGTACCTTAAGAGCGGATGTACTGCGTCGGCTGACTCCCAAATCCCAAATTGGTCTCTCTGGCAGAGTAATGTATAATATCAATAGTGATGCAGTCTACAATTATGCGCTTTTGTGGCGGGTTGGATTTTAGAGATGCTATGTTAGCATCCAAGCAGTTCTTAAAAAAATCAGGGCTGAGCCCTATTCTTTCGCGCGCTCCTCGTAATGCACATGGCCCTGCAATCCTTCTTGCG
>CAJXXJ010000220.1 GCA_913062745.1 uncultured Phaeodactylibacter sp. | reverse complement strand
TTACTTCTTCGTAGTTCGGCACATCCGCATCAACGGACTGCATAGGCGTGACAAATTCGTAGGAAAGGCTGTCCTTCTCCAGGTCCACCGCATTGGGGTTGTGGGTAAAAATCTGCCCTACGCAGCCGATGTCTACCGGCGGCACGGTGAGGTTGGGCGAGGTATTGCAACCACTCGACTGCGGGTTGGTAAAGGTATACTGTGTCTGAATGTGAAAAGGCACAAGCACCGAGTTGGGCGCATTGACATTCAGGATACCCGCATTCCGGTTGGGGTCTGTCATGCTTATGATGTACGTACCCCGGGACGGGAAGGTATGCTCTGTGATGTAGAAATTGACTTTGGTGTCATTTTCCAGCAGCTCACCCTGTGGCGGGTTGCCCGGGCCATTTACCCGTGCGACGCGTTCGCAGACTTCCACACCGTCCTGCGTGTATCCAAAGCAGACCGTGACGGTATCGCGGTCTGCCTGTGTACTGCTGGCACGGGTATAAGTAGTAACGGTAATGCGCAAGGTAAGCGCAGCCTGCCCGCTGGCTTCGCAGTCTGCTACTCGTTCCACCTCAATTTCACCGGCGCGGTTGTGGGTGGCCCAAAGGGAAGAGGTGAAGCACAGGAAGGAACAGATCAGGAGGCCTCTAAGGAGTAAGTCAAGTTTTGACATAGGCGTTTGATTTAGATACAGGTCAAAAGGCGTGGGATAGCAAGCACTGCTCGTGCAAAACTTTCTCAGTATGCGTATAAAACGAGGAATGCCTGTAAATAGTTTGTAGGGACAAGCCACAGAGAAGGGATAGAAAGGCAGCGGACAAAAAAAGCAGGGCCCGGAATAAAAAAAGATGGTACCCCAAGAGATACCATCCGTTAAGAAATATACTACTTAAACCTGTCGAATTACATCTTTGAATTTCCATAAAGAACGGAAACAATCCTTGTGCTCGAATTGAACACGGGGATTGTTTCCTGTTCCCGGAATACCTACCGGGGGATACGCCCTAAGTATTCGATATATTCCTCACATGCCTGATCGGGTACCTGAATATCTGTGTACTCAAGAATTATAGTTTTCCCGTCTGGTTCGTACGTGATGTCAATTGTTTCTGTAAAGTTGTATACCGGGCTGTCGATGATAACCGTGGTATCCTGCGTTGGCACTTGCAAATTCAGAATGCACCGATCGAGCGTACGATGGGAAATTCGGAAATCATAGTACTCACCAACTTTCAGGGCACTGGTAGCGCCTTGTCCGGACTCCAGCTCGCCCAGCGGCATCCATACATCACAACCTGACTGCCGGTAAAGAATAGGAAGCGTCGGAGTGACCACCAGGTCATTATACTCGCTGGAGCAGGTACCGGCCACCTGTACAAAAATCTCAGCAAACGGCCCATCACTATTGAGCTCAGTACTAAGATCTAAAGTAAACTCCTCTCCACAGCTGTTAAAGACCGGGGAAGTGTAGAGTAAAATTTGACCACTGCAGCCAGTTGGTTCGCTGTAGACCTTGAAGTAGATGTCTTTAGATTCTCCGCGAATATCCACGTTTTCGAAGTTAAAAAAGCGGTTATACTCCACACTGAGCAAGCTATTATCACTCGCCCGATAAACTTCTACATAGTAAAAACGCTCCGGACCATTTTTGTCCTGTCCACTGTTGATGATATTCACCTGTGTACCAGGATAACACGGGCGACGGCCGCCAACTAGCCAGGAAGAAAGGTGTGCCTGACGGTAGTAGGCGTATAGCTGACCGCCGCTGCCGGCAACGATGGTAGCCGTGGTCTCTTCCTGCCATTCGCCAAGGTCTTCGTTGTAGCTCCAAACCGGCACACTGTCGCCCGCTTTGAAGTAAGCGCCTGTTTCAGGGTTGACCGCGTGCGGCTGAATGCGCACTGTTACATCAAGCGGCTTGGAGAAATTTTTCACCTCTTCACCGTCTATCTCCATTTCCACAGAGTACATCGCGATCGGGTCAAAAATAGCGTAGCCAACACTGTTACCATCCCGATCAATGGCATCGTTGGAGAACAGGCTGGCCGGCGCAATCTCGTTGATACCGCGTACCTGGAAATCGTAGTGGGCGACCATAGCTTTCACCTCGCCGGAAATTTGCTTGCCATCCTTGCGGAACACCTGCGTGCCCGGGCGCATCTCGATGCCCACATTTTCACCCTGAGCATTCAGGCTCGTAGACAGGTGCACAGAGTTAGCGGTGCCTTCCTGCGGAACCATCATAGAACCCTCTTTCATCATAATGCCTTCCACCGGCTCCGACATGCGGTGCAGTTTTACGTTGGTCATACGCATGTCCCGCTTTGTCAGGCGGTAGTTGCGCATGATGGGCATGAAGCCTTCTGCTTTGATCGCCAGGCTAAATTCAATCGGGTTGACCGGCGACAACTGATCGACATGCCGTACACCGATGGGCAGCAAGGCCGTACCCCGGTCAGCCGGGTTGGTATTGACTACCAGCTTTTTCTCGCCGAATATGGTGTAAATTTTGTCTTTATCAGGGCCCATTACTTCCACCGTAATGTCTGTGGGCAGTTCTTCGCCCGGGTTGGCAGACAAGATTTGGATAGTAAGCGGGTTGCTGAGCAGGTCTGTATTTACGTTAAGCGAAGTACCTTTGATCAGGTCTTCTGTCTTTGTGCAGGAGAATAACACCCCCGTAATCAGGGCTGCTACCAAAAGCATTCGGAGGTTGAATATGCGTTTCATATTATAAACAGGATTAATTTTTTACAGGATTAAGTGAATAACCGAGGCGGAAACGGAGGACCGGATACCAGCGATATGGGGAAAGGTTATCCGTAAGTACTTCCGAATTGTGCTCGTTGTTTCTTAGTAATTGGGTGCCGCCCACCCGAATCTGCGGAGCTCCTTTGTAAAAGGTGCCAATGTCCATGCTGAAGCTTACGCGTTTGCGGCTATGCAAGCGGCCGATACCGATACCGAGGTAAGGGTTGATCCGGCTTCTGAAGCGGACGCCACCGTGGACATAGCCCAGCTCGTCCGGCTCGAAAGCAATATCATTGAACGTGAAGTTATCCGCCAGCCGAACCGAGCCAGAAGCCTGATTGCCAATGAAGAAGCCCAGCCCTCCGACGAGGCGGAAGTTGCCTTTTTCTCCAGTGGCATAATCGAACAGTACGTTGAAAGCGGAATGCTCTATATCCATATCTATGGAGGCGTAGTGTTCAAACCGGTTAAAGTTGGTCTCCCACTTGCGAAGGTTGAGGTGCATGTAGCTGAAGTCCAGCCGCATGTTCCAGCGCTCGCTGATGGGAGTCGCCACATCAATGCCGATGAAAGCGTTCGTTCCCGTATTGATGCCGATCGTCAGCGGACGGCTTTGCTCCTCTTGCGGAGCATCTGTTTGTGCTTGCAGGTAACTGCCGAATAAGCCGAACAGGCTCAGCAGCAGCACCTTTGTTGTTTGGGTCAAGTAGCAATGCATGAGGTTTATAATTATTAGGCCGTCTCCCCTGCTCCTTACCATATAATAAGGTGCTTACGGAAACTGCCACTATCCGAAAAATCGCTTATCAACTGCCCGAAAGCAGCGATTTGGTATGGCGATAGCTAAACCTCTTGCGCAAACAGCCGCAGCTGCCTGCCAAAAAAGTCTGTTGGGTACTGCCCGCGGCGAATACACACCACAGGAATACCTCACCTCTCAAAGAATTTTAGGGAATGCCTTCCCCGATTTTAGCCTCTGTGTTTATTAAGGATACCGCTTGCAGCGTACCCGTGCATTGTCTCAAAGAATGAATGATTTCAACACTGTACCGACTGTTGACACAGCCGATTGCACTAATCGGAATTTAGGTAAGCAGGTAACTTGTAAATTACTGGCTGGTTAGGCGCTCATCTCCGGTTTATGCTCACTGAGAACATACTGAATGGAGACGCTTAGTGCTGTCGCCGAAGAACTGGCGAGCTAGTGTTGTTTGTTAAGAAACTCTTACGAGTGTGTTGTTTGTTGTAATATTACGGCGAAAATAGAAAAAAGGTTTCAGAGAAAAAAGGCAAAAAAAACTCACTCCTCCTTCTTCCCCCTACAAAACACTGACAAACAGAGCCTTATACAAATAATAAAAATTTGCAATACAGGCACTTTTCACAAAATAAGCCACAGAGGTTTGGCGTTTAGCGGGCGATGAAGTAAAATTGCGTGTAAAGGAAAACGAGCGAGGATTATGATGCGTAAAGTGGGGATTCTTTCACTGCTGATCACTTTGGCTTGGCCGCTGTGGGAAGGCAGGGTACAACTCAGGCCGCAGCCGGCATCGCTGCAGGCCGCAGTAAAGAAGCAAGTCGGCCTGCTCAAGCCCGATTTCCAGGCTTTCCTGAATGACTACGAAGCAGAGCTGTTGCAGCGCTTCCGTCAGGAAGGCGTGCCGGGCGGAGCGTTCGCTATAGTAAAGAATGGTGCGATTGCCAGCATTCGCACTTTTGGTTACCGCACAGAGCAGGAGCTGCTGCCGGTGGATGAGCATACCGTCTTCCGGATTGCTTCCCTTTCCAAAGGGATGACCGGCCTGCTTGCCGCAAGCATGGTTAAAGACAGCTTCCTCAACTGGGAGGCCCCCTTGTCCTCCTTCTGCAGTGACAGCCTGCGCTTTTACGATGACGACTACGCAGAGCAGCTGCAACTGCAGCACCTGCTGAGCCACACTACCGGATTGCCGAGGCACACCTATTCTCATCTTCTGAACGTTGGCTGGCCCTATGAGCAGATCCTGAATATGCTGCCGAATGTTGCTCCTTCCCATCAGGTAGGCGTTTACCATAATTACCAAAACGTAGCCTTCAACCTGGCCGGCGACATGCTGCAAATGGCGGGCGGCAAAAGCCTTGAGGCGCTGATGCGGGAACGCTTCTTCCAGCCCCTTGGCATGCTGAATGCCTCTGCTTCCTACAGCGGTATGATAGAATCAGAAAACCGGGCAATGCCGATGCGGCGTGCACGCGGCGGCTATCAGCCGGCTATTCTGGAGCCCGACTACTACGAAGTGCCGGCCGCAGCTGGCGTCAATGCCAGCATCCGGGACATGGCCAACTACCTGAAAATGGCAATGGGCGCACGCCCGGAAGTGCTTGACAGCAGTGCCATGCAGCAGGCTTTCGCGCCTTTCGTGGAAATCCCAGCAGGTGATGCTTCCCTGCGCAACTGGTATGGCTACGGCCTGAAAGATGCGCACTACGGAATGGGCTGGCGCATCATGCAAACCGAAGACTACAAAATCATCGGCCACAGTGGCTACGTCAACTACTACCGCGCGGAAATTGCCTTCAACCCGGCAGAAGATATCGGCATCGTACTGCTGACCAATGCTCCCAACTATACGGTGGGCAGCAGCATACCCGACTTTTTCCAGCGGTACCACGAGCGCTTCCGGCTGCCAAAGACACAGCCCTGCTCCTGATGATTTGAAACGCTTAACACAAAATAAAAAGCCCTGCAAGCCGGAATGACCCGGGTTTGCAGGGCTTTTTTGATTAAGCGACTATCTAAGGGCAAATTACTGTACATTTCTGAGGCGGGAACGCAAACTCGCAAAATCAATCCCTCTGCTCTATCAAAACCGTTTTGTCTGGTAATCTGACCTAAGGGTGTTTTTAGAAATGCTCCCGCAGCTCGTAAGCCTGATGCATACGCTTATAGAGCCGGCTCGCTTCCGGAAAACTCAGCGTCTGCTGCCCGTCGGAGAAGGCTTTTTCCGGCTGCTCATGCACCTCCATGATCACGCCATCTGCTCCTGCCATGATAGAGGCCAGAGCAATTTTATCTACGTAACGGCGCAGACCGATCCCGTGGGAAGGGTCGGCAATTACCGGCAGGTGGGTCTTTTCCTTGAGCATAGCGATAGCGTTGATATCCATCGTATTGCGATACGCCTTTTCGTAGCTGCGGATGCCCCGCTCGCACAGCATAATGCGCTCGTTGCCGTTGGAGAAGATATACTCCGCCGCCTGCAGCAGCTCATCGATCGTACCGGAAATGCCCCGCTTGAGGAGCACCGGCTTATCCACTTCGCCCAAGGCATCGAGCAGGTTGAAGTTCTGGGAATTGCGGGCGCCCACCTGGAAAATATCCACGTAGTCGGCCATTGCCTCAATCTGCTCCACCATCATCACCTCTGTAATGATTTTGATGCCGGCCTCGCGGGCCTTCTGATGCCACATCTTCAGCCCGTCTATGCCCAGCCCGCGAAAAGAGTAGGGAGAAGAGCGCGGCTTGTACACCCCGCCCCGCATGATGCGTACGCCCTGCTCCTGCAGGTGCTGCACCGTTTTTTCTACTTGCGCCTCCGACTCGATCGAGCAGGGGCCCGCCATAATGGCAAAGTGCCCGGTGCCGATTTGTATGCCATCGCCCAAGTTGATGATGGTGTCTTCCACCCGCCACTTTTTGGATACGAGCTTGTAAGCATCGCTCACCTGATGAATGTCGCGCACGCCCGGCATAGTGCCGATGCTGCGGATATCAAAAGCGGCCTTGCCTACCCCGATGATGTAGTCGCCGTACTGCGTTTTCACCCGGTTCGTTTGGTAGCGGATGGCAGAAAGCTTTTCCTCCAGAGCGGACAGGTGCTCCGGGCTGATGGTATTTTCCAGTTGAATGATCATGTTGTTCCTCTAG
>CAJXXJ010000219.1 GCA_913062745.1 uncultured Phaeodactylibacter sp. | reverse complement strand
CTTCACCTGGCTGGTTTACGGAAGTGTTACAGAAGTGACCTTCCTGATTTTGATGCTGACTACGCTGAGCCTGCTGGCCTCCACACTGCCGGCGGTGCGGCATCTGGAAAACACCTTTGAGACCGGGGAATATTTCCTGCTGATTTTCTGCGTAGCGCTCGGCATGCTGGCGGATTTCGGGCAGATGAAGGAAACCGGACTAACCATCGTAAGCTTCACCGCCTGTGCGCTGTTTGGCACCATACTGCTGCACCTGCTGATGGCGGCTGTTTTTCGGATCGACCGCGATACTTTTTTGTTTACTTCCGTGGCAGCGGTGTACGGGCCGCCCTTTATCGGGCAGATTGCCAGCATCACCAACAACCGGCAGCTGATCTTTTCCGGCATATCAATGGGGCTGCTGGGCTACGCAATCGGCAATTACCTGGGAATAGGTATTGCGTACGCGCTGCAGTGGCTTGGCTTGTAAGCACGGAACCTATGGCTCGGGTTATTTCCGGTCGAGACCGCGCGTCATTTCTTCCAGTTGCTTTTGCAAATGCTCTACATGCTCCAGGGAAAGGTTATCGTCAATTTTGAGCGACAGCTCGTCGATGGTGTCGAGGTAAAGCGTTTCCAGCTCCACATCGGAGCGCAGTTCCTCCATTTCAGCCAGGTCGTCGTAACGATGCTCCTTGAGGCGGCGCAACTCTTCTTCCTTTTCAGCCAGCGTCATCGACAGCTGATGGTTGCGCAGCAGTTGCTGCAGCTTTTGCTCCGCCGTGCGGTAGAACGAGATTTTCGCCTGCCGCAGCCGCAGCTCCGCCTCAAATTCACGGATCAGATACTGCACATCGGTGCGGTTTTTGACATTCAGCCCCTCTGTGTCGCGGCCTTCTTTGCGCAGCTCCCGCAGCGTCTTGCGGATGCGGCGCAATTCCTGCTCCTGAAGGGTAATCTGATCATTGGCCTGCTGCAGCCGGGCGGCAACACCGGCGGGCAGTGAGCCCCGGTATTTCGACTCACTCCGCTGCTGTTGTACAAATTCGTACACCAGATAGCCCAGGAAGCCGACTCCGCCCAATACGACTAAAGTCAGGATTAAAAAGCGCAATGGCCCCGCAAAGCGGAGCAGCAGTATTACGCCAACTATAATGAGGACAATCCGCCAGGGATTGATATTAAGGTCTTTCTTATCCGTCATACACTCCTTTTGCCACATACTATACGGCTGGCAAGCTACAAAAGTTGATAATTTTTTCTCGAAACCTTAAACCCTTTTCTTTTTATCCTGTTAGGCTCTCAGTTTTACGAATCGCTAATGTTTTTTGTTTGTTTATAGTTTATGCAGGTACTCCGCCCCCTTGGAGTACCTTTTTTTATGCCCGCCCGGCTGGCCTGGCTGAATTCCACTACTATTTTTCGTTATTTTGCGGGCTATGGATTTGATTCAGAAAATACAGGAGCAATATATCCAGGAATTCTCGAATAATGTACCGCTCGATGAGTTCCTGCTGAATATTGGCATCACCGCCCTGCTGACGGCTCTGTTGCGGCTGTTTTACATTCATTTTGGCAATGCTATTTCCAACCGGCGCCGCTTTGCCAACAACTTTTTGCCACTGGCGCTGGGCACGCTGCTCATCATCATGATTGTCAAAAGCTCGATCGCCCTGTCTCTGGGCCTGGTGGGCGCACTGTCCATCGTCCGCTTCCGGGCAGCGATCAAGGACCCGGAAGAGCTTACCTACCTGTTTATTGCCATCGGGCTGGGCCTGGCCGGCGGCGCCAATCAGCCCATACTCGCCATCGTATCCTTCATCCTGATCCTGGGCATCATTTACCTCAGCAAACTACTGAGCAAACGGGAGCGGCTGCAACAGTCCGGCCGGCTGTTTGTCAATATTCAGACCGATCTGGACGACCTGGAGCAAATCACCACCCTGCTGTCGCGCCACCTGCCCTACGTAGAGCTGAAGCGTATGGATACGCTCGATCAGGGTATGGACCTCGCATTCATTTGCAAAGCCCGTTCGCTGCAGGACCTGGCTTCGCTCAAAGACGATATCCGGCAGCTTTCGCCGGCCACCCGGCTTTCCGTAGTTGACCAGCCGGACCTCATCGTTTAATTCTGCTGATATGATAATCCAAGATGCCGATCAGCCAAGACGCCGACGTACGATACTGGGTATCGCCCTGGCTCTAAGCCTCTTGACGCTCGCAGGGCTGGGGCTGGCCCTACAGCCGGAGCCTTCGCCCTATAGCAGCCTGCCGGAAGAAGCCCTCTACTGCGGGGCGGAGGGGGTGCGGGGCGGAAAGTTCACATCCAACGGGCACCGATTCAATGGCGGCAGTGCCCGCTCGGATCCCTGTGCCCGCCACGGCCGGTACAGCAGCCGGCTGCCGGGCAGCGGCGAGACCGAGTACGGTATTGGCTACCAACAGGAACAACCCCGCCCGGGCCGTGCCTGGCGCGCTTCAGTCTGGCGCAAAAAGAATGGCCGTACCGATAGCTACCTGGCTGCCAGGGTGGACGGCGAACAGCCGATGTACTGGCAGGAAAATATTAGCGTCCTCACCGACAGCCTGGGCTGGGAAAAGCTGGAGCTGCGCTTTTTCGTCCCGTTCGGCAGCCGCAACGACCGCTGGGCCGTCTATGTCTACAGCAATGGGCATGCTCCGGTCTGCTTCGACGACCTGCTGATCGAGCAGCTGCCTGATACTGCTGGTTTTCAGCCGGAGCGTATCGAACTCCAAATTTCAGAGCGCAGCATGCGGCAGCTGGAAGCAAAACGGGAAGAAGCCCTCGCCAAGGGCATACTGGAAACGGATGGCAGCGACTGGGTGCCCGCCCGCTTCAGCAGCGACAGCCTGGAGGAGGTAGCCGCGGAAGTCCGCCTCAAGGGCGACTGGCTCGACCACCTGAGCGGCAGGAAGTGGTCCTTCCGGGTAAAAATGGCACAGGGCAGCTGGCGGCGCATGCGCGTATTCAGCCTGCATACGCCCAAAGCGCGGCACTTTCTGCACGAATGGCTGCTTCATCAACTCTGGGAGTCCGAAGATGTGCTGACCACCCGCTACGATTTTGTGGAGCTCTTCCTCAATGGGGAATCACTGGGGCTCTACGCTTTCGAAGAGCATTTTGAAAAACAACTGGTAGAATCCCGGGCACGGCGGGAAGGCCCCATCCTCAAATTTTCCGAAGACGGCTACTGGAAAACCATTGAGCGGCAGCTGAACGAACAGGGCTACATCCGCCCCGGCGCTGCTTACCGCACTACGGAGCCCCGAAATGCTCCGATTGAAGCTTTCGACGAGCCCGACCCGGAACTGCGGCCTCAACTAGTCGCCGCCCTGCAGCAAGCCCGGCAGCTCATGCAGCAATACCGCGAGGGGGAACGCCCTGTGGCGGAAGTCTTTGATCTGCCCCGGCTGGCCCGCTTCTACGCACTCTGCGATGTGCTGAATGCCTACCACGGCATCGTCTGGCACAATCAGCGTTTCTACTACAACCCTATCACCGACAAACTGGAGCCTGTGGGCTTCGATGGATTCGGAGGCCCGCCGGAACGGCAGTACGCGCTGCTGGGCACCGGCGCGCTGCACCCGGACCGCCAACTCACTGACCAACTCTACCGGCAACTCTTTCAGGATGAACAGTTTACCAACACTTACCTCAAGGAGCTCTACCGGCTCAGCAGCCGGGATTGGCTGGGGCCAAAAATGGACAGCCTGTCTGCCGGCTTCCTCGGGCGGCTACAGTGGATACAACGCGAATTCCCCGGGTACGAAGCCCGGCCGGACGACTTTCTGCGCGATGCCGCCTATGTGCACTCGTTGCTGCTGCCGCTCGGGCGCTATAGCCTCGTAGCGTATACGGAGCAGGCGCGCGGCCCTGCCAAACAGCTGCTCGTAGGTAACCGGCATCAGCTGCCGCTGCGCATCCTGGGCTACGGGCGCAGCAAAAACCGCATGTCGGCCGGGCTGCAGGCTCCCCGCATCCTGCCGGCACAGCCCGAACGGGAATACCTGATGCGGTTGCGGCGGGACAGCAGGGACCTGGAGTGCGGTTTCCCGGAGCATCAGGCTATGCGCAAGCAGCTGCCGCCTTCTTTCTACGAAATTGAAGTTGGCGCTGCTGCCACTCATCTTTTCTATAAAGTGCCGGGCATCGACAGCCTCTTTGCCACGCCCATACTGCCCTACGCTGCGCCAGGGCAACGAACTGACTTTCAGCAGCTGCGCCGCCAGGCAAGCCCGAGCAACAACCAAAGCTACCGGCTGCTGGATAAACAGGTGGTCTTTCCGGCCGGAACGCATACCCTCACCGAAGACCTCGTGGTGCCGGAAGGCTACGAACTCCGGCTTCAGCCCGGCGCGGACATCCGGCTGGCCAACGGCGCTTCTATCCTTTCCTTCGGGCCCCTGTTTGCATTGGGCACGCAGGACGAGCCCGTCAAAATCAGCGGGCAAAACGGGCAGGGCGGTGGAATCGCAATTATTCAGGCCGGCGCTCCGTCACGCATGAACTACGTGCTGCTGCAGGGGCTGTCCAACCCCAAATCAGGTGGCTGGCAGCTCACCGGTGCCCTGACTTTCTACGAATCCGAGATTGAAATGCAAAACTGCGCCATCATCAATAACCGCAGCGAAGACGGGCTGAATACCATCCGCACCCGTTTCCGCCTTTCTGACTGCTTCTTCAGCCGGGCCGCCTCGGATGCCTTCGACAGCGACTTTTGCAAGGGTACCATCCGGGACTGCCGCTTTGAGAACAGCGGCAACGACGGGCTCGACGTATCGGGCAGCACCGTTACTGCCGAGCGCTGTACCTTCCTCAATAATGGCGATAAAGCGGTCAGCGTAGGGGAAGAGAGCGACCTGACTTTGCTGGAAAGCAGCATCACCGGCGCCGTCATTGCTACGGCTAGTAAGGACTATTCCGTGCTGCGCGTGCGGGGGCTTCGTCTTAAGGATTGCCAACAAGGTTTTGTAGCTTTTCAGAAAAAGCCCGAATTTGGGCCCGCCACGATCATTGTGGAATCCTATACCGCCGAAGGCGTAAGCCGCCTGCACCAATCGGCGGAAGACAGCAGGATCCTATTGCCATCAGTTCAATAATTGCCTATGTACCGATTTCGACTTTTTCTTTTTGCTCTTTTTCTGCCGGCCATCTTACCTGCGCAGGAACTGCCGGATGGCTTCTTTGACATCAGCTACCTGAGCAGCTTCGACTTTCCCACCGGCATCACCTTTGATGAGGGCGGCCGTATGTTTGTGTGGGAAAAGAAAGGCGTCGTCCACCTTGTGGATACTGCCGGCAACGTCTACCCCGAGCCCTTTGTCGATATTTCTGAGGAAGTCTCCAACTGGAAAGACCACGGGCTGATGGCCTTTGTGCTTGATAATGAGTTTTCCACCAACGGCTTCTGCTACATGCTTTATGCACTCGATTTGCACCACTACAATTACTACGGGACTCCGGAGTACCATCCGGACTCTACCGTTACCTGGCAGCCAACAATCGGGCGGGTGGTGCGCTACCGGGCCGACCCGACCACGGCCTATCAGACGGTGCTGCCGGACAGCCGTAAGGTGTTGCTCGGCGCAAGCCTGCAGGATGGCATACCGCTGATGTATGAATTTCACGGCCTGGGCAGCATGCTCATGGCCGAGGACCGCAGCCTGCTGATCTCCACCGGCGATGGCACAAGTAATGCCGGGCCGGACACCGGAGGGGACGAGTACGGCACGATGGCGTCCAAAGCAGTGGAAAGCGGCATCATTACGCCTGATCAGGATGTAGGCTCCTACCGCTCGCAGCACCTCGGCAACCTGAACGGCAAAATTTTGCGCATCAGCGCTGAGACAGGCGAAGGCCTGCCGAGCAACCCATTTTACGATGCTACGGCGCCGGCCTCGGCTACTTCCCGGATTTGGTCGTGGGGCCTGCGCAACCCCTACCGCATACAGCTGCGACCCAACTCAGGCAGCCACTACGCAGAGGATGGCAAGCCGGGAGATATCTTTGTTGGCGACGTAGGCAACGGTGCCTGGGAAGAACTCGATATTGTCACCGAAGGCGGGCAGAATTTCGGCTGGCCCATCATGGAAGGCATCGGCAGCCACTGGCCGTACATCAACGAGCCGGCACCGCCCTATCAGCTGCGGCCCAACCCGCTCTACGGCAATGGCTGCGATCAGGAGTACTTCACTTTTCAGGACCTCTATGTGAATCCCAAAAAAGGAGGACACATCCCGCCTGCCAACCCCTGCAATGGCGGCGAGCTGATCGAAGGCTATGCGGTCGGGCAGATGCCGGTGCTGGCCTGGAGCAACGCCCGCTGGAATAAACCGACCCGCGCACAGGTGCCGGTATTTGCCGATAATGGCTTTTACACCGGCCAAAATATCGGCACAGAAGCCGGCTTGCCGCAAGGAGAAGTATTTGACGGCTACTCCGCCCTTGCCGGCGTGTTCTATCAGGGCAATAACTTCCCGCCCCGCTATCAGGGCAAGTACTTCATGGTGGACTTCAGCGGCTGGATCAAGGTGCTGGACTTCAATGAAGCCAATGAATTGCAGAGCGTGGAGCCTTTCCACGATTTTGCGAAGGATATCATCCACCTGGCGGAAAACCCGGCGGACGGCAAACTCTACTACCTCAACCTGGAGGGCGAAGTG
>CAJXXJ010000218.1 GCA_913062745.1 uncultured Phaeodactylibacter sp. | reverse complement strand
ATGCAAATTTTGAAGAGGCCCGTTCAGGTGATGCCGGCGCCGCAAAAGCGGCGGATGCGGCCACTGCCGAGCCCGACCTGAGTCAGGCCGAGACCAAAGAGAACCTCGAAGCACTGCAAACAGAAGAGTTCGTCCATTTGCACGTCCACAGCCAGTACTCGGTCCTACAGGCCAGCGCCAGGGTGGAAGAGCTGGTGGAGCGGGCGGCCCAGGACGGGATGCCGGCCAGAGCGCCGATATCCCAATCGGGAGCGGCTTTGGCGATAGCTTCTACCCGCTTATCCCAGTCGTCAATGCGGGCAATGTCGAGCCCGGGGCGGTAGAATCCGCTGAACCATCCGGGGATGTTGTTAGAGCTGATACCGCTGATTTCCCCTTCGAGGTGGCCGTTCGGATGCTGTTGCAATTCGGCAGAACTGCTCAGCATCAGTATCTCTTTTTCAAAAAGTTCCGGCGGCAGGTCAAAGCGGGCCAGGCTTTCCGCCTGTGAGATGCCCACGGCGCGGATCGAATCCAGCATGTCTCCGGTCACCGGGATGCGCTTTCGCTCCTTGCCGGTAGTGCCGGAGCTCAGGGCAAAAAACTCAGGTTTGCCGGGCCAGCTGATATTCGGGAAGCGCTGCTGCTGTGCCCACCAGCTCCGGTGCATTTTAGAGTAATCAAACAAAGGGACTTCCTGCTGAAAAGCTTCAATCGGGTCCTCCGCTGCGGACAGGCCGGCAAAATTGTAATAGATGCCAAAGGCGGTCTGCTCTGCTTTTTTCAGGAGTTTGAGCAATTGCGCCTGCTGCGCTTGCAGCGGGTCTTTGTCAGTAGGCGTCAGGTTATGCTTGAGCCCTATAGCTGACTTAACAATGCTTCCGAGTATTGCCATGTAGGAATTGTGGTTTGGTAAGTATATTGGTGAAACGACAGGCGGAGCGCTGGTGTTCGATACAGAATTCCCGGCGGGGGCAGTGAGCAAATGATACCCAAATGCGTTGAAACCCAAAAGCTTATTCTGTGAAAGACCATAAGATCGCCGAAGGCCGGATTCAAACACTTAAAGAAGGAGATGCCAACGAAGAAGGCAAATACGTGCTGTACTGGATGCAGCAGTCCCAGCGTACCCACTGGAACCACGCTTTAGAATACGCCATCGCACGAGCCAATGAGCTCGACTGCGCGGTAGTGGTCGGATTCGGGCTGATGGACGACTATCCCGAAGCCAATGCCCGGCACTACACCTTTATGCTGGAAGGCCTGAAGGATGTGGGCGAGGCGCTGAGCGACCGTAAGTGCAAATTTGTGCTGCGCTTTGGGCATCCGGCAGAGGTGGCACTCGAGCTGGGCAAAGACGCCAGGCTGATCGTCTGTGACCGCGGCTATCTGCGGCATCAGCGGGCCTGGAGAAGTCAGCTGGCTGATCAGGCGGAATGCCCTGTCATTCAGGTGGAAAGCGATATAGTGGTGCCTGTGGAGCAAGCCTCTGAAAAACAGGAATACGCCGCACGCACCATCCGGAAAAAACTGATGGGGCAGTACCAGGACTACCTGGAAGAGCCCAAAGGCGGTAATCCGCAAAAGGACGGTCGTTACCTTTCCGTCAGCGGCGAGCCGGTGCGCAATATTCCGAAAATGGTGGAGCAGATGTCTGTCGACCATAGCGTCCCCGCCGTTTCGGAGCTGTTCAAAGGCGGGCAGTCGGAAGCAGAGCGGGTGTTTGAAAACTTCCTCGACAACCACTTCAGCGATTACGATGAGCACCGCAATCAGCCGCAGACCGACGATGTCTCTCACATGAGCAAATACCTGCACTTCGGCCACGTAGCGCCTGCTTACCTGCTGCACCGGGTCAAAGAAGCGAAGCACCACAGCAAAAACCGCGAGTCTTTCATAGAAGAACTGCTGGTACGCCGAGAACTCTCCATCAACTACTGCTACTACGCAAAAGAGGATTATGACCGCTTCAAAGGCCTGCCGGATTGGGCATTGGAAACGCTGGAGGACCACAAGTCCGACGAGCGTGACCCTTCCTACCGCCTGCAGACGCTGGAGGAAGCAAAAACCGACGATGCCTACTGGAATGCCGCAATGATGGAGATGAAGCACACCGGCTACATGCACAATTATATGCGGATGTACTGGGGCAAGCGCATCATTGCCTGGGCGCCTACGCCCTCTACTGCTTTCAAGTGGGCGCTCCACCTCAACAATAAGTATTTTCTGGACGGGCGTGACTGCAACTCCTTTGCCAACGTGAGCTGGTTATTCGGGCAGCACGACCGCGGGTGGACCGAACGGCCTATCTTTGGCAAGGTGCGCATCATGAAGCAGAGCGGGCTGAAACGCAAGTTTAAACCCGACCAGTATGTCGAAAAAGTGGAGGAGCTGTCCGGTGAAAAAATAAATGGAGGATAATGCTAAATTTCTGCAACATACGTTCTTAATAACATGTTAAGAAACCGAATACAAGCGATAAACCATACGATATTTTAGTTATTTTGCGTAGCAGTAATCCTTTCTCGCTAAGAGAGCTTCCTTACTCTAATCGTCGAAAACAACCAAATTTTATTTGCCTAAAAACAACTTGTAAAGTATTGGCTTGATGAAAAATTTCTTCCTCAATCGTCAGATCAATAAAATAGAGCGGGAAGCGAATGATGACTTTCTGCAAATCCTCTCTTTCGGAGCGCGTTGTTATCCTACTAACGAGCTGCACGCCATTCTCCGAAAGCTGGATAAAGCCTCTCAGAAGCTGGCCTACTACCGGCGCCTCGTATTTCTGATTGGCGGGTCGACTACGCTGTGGATCGCATTCTGCTTTCTCTTTCAAAGCCTGGATTTCACAGTGGGCATTTACTTCACTTTATCGATGGTGCCTGTTACGCTCATTGCTTTTTCAGTGGGCCACATCTACATCAACCGGAAATATAAAAGCGTACGCAATGCAGTCACGGTTGAGAAAATCATTGTAGAAGAACTGGACCGCCGGCGAAAGGATGCCTCCATCTTTTAGCGGATTTTGTTTCGATTCTTGAATTCATACCTCTAAACCTCCTGCAGCTCGTTCCGTCATCAACAGTTCGTTGTTCTCTACGTTATCCATTCAGTTGAGACCTCACTTTTCAAGCGACATGAGCGAGCATTTATCATCCACACATCAGGCAAGTGCTGATATTCAAAGCGTTTTGCCTACCTACCAAACGATTTTCGAAGGTTTCGGCCTCGGCACTATGCTGGTTGCCGAAAATGGCACGATACTGCACAGTACTGCCTCAGTAGCCAGAGATTTGGGGTATACCAGAGCTCAGTTACGGGGCAAGCGCCTCTTCGAAATCAACCCTCACCTCAGCCTCATCGACTGGAAACGGCTGTGGAAAAAACTACAGCAAGGCGAACAGTTCGAGCTGGAAGCGGAACATATTACCGCAGAAGAAATGCTGTTCCCGGTCCGCTTGCATGGCGGGATGGTGAAGGGAAAAGAGCCGCGCTGCCTAATGGGGGTCAACAACCTGATGCATACCCACCGTTACCGAAAGCTCCTCGACCTGACGACTAAAGTGGGGAAAGTGGGCGGCTGGGAGTGGGACCTGGTGCATGACTCCCTGGCCATGACGGATGAAATGTACAACTTGCTCGGACTAAATAAGGAGGAACGGCAGCTGGAAGACAAAGCGAGCCTGCAAGCCCTCATGGAAGAGCAGCTGCAACAGGCGGATATTGAACAAATCAATCAGCACTTCCGCTCCGCTATAGAATCCGGCGAGTCCGTGAAATTTGAATTCACCCTTCACGGACGCCACAGTACTTCCCGCCGCATAGCCGTTACGGCAGTACCTGAAAAATCGGAACTGCAAACCATCAAGCTATACGGTACGCTGCAGGATATTTCCGACCTTGCCGGGCGCAGTGAAGATCTTTATCTCACGCAATACAGCCTTGACCATGCCCGCGAAATGATCTTTTGGGAAACCAAAGAAGGTCGTTTCTTATACTCCAATGAAGCGGTGCGCCATACTTTGGGCTACAGCCTGCAGGAAATGCGCGAAATGCGCGTGGAAGACCTGGTATATGGTTTCAGCTCTTCTAACCGCTCCATCAACTGGAAGAAGCTGCAGGAGGAAGGAGACGGAGAAATAGAGGTGGAGCTGGTTGCCAGGGACGGCAGCATCGTGCCCACCTACTGCTCCATGAGCCTGATCAATTACGAAGGGCAGGAAATCAACTGCATATTCGCCCGCGACTGGCGCCGGAAAAAAGTGAGAGACGAGCGGCTGCGGCTGTCCCAGTTTACGCTGGACAATGCCGTGGATATGATCTTCTGGATGACTTCCGAAGGCGAAATCGCTTACGCCAACCAAACGGCCTATGAAAAGCTGGGCTTCCGCGAGTTTAACCATTGGAATGAGCTGTTCCCCCACATTGATATATCCACCCTGCAGGAAGCATCAGGCAGCAGCGGTGTCCATCATGAAGCCGAGCTGAGAAAGGACAGCGGCAGCTCCATTCCGGTCAGCATCCACTTTGATCAGGTCAGCTTTGAAGGCAAAGACTACAGTTGTGCATTCGTGCGCGACATATCAGAGCTACACCGCAAAAACCGCGAGTTGGAAAACGCTCTGCAGGAAGTTCAACAGCTCACCGAAAAGCTGGAACGCGAGAACACGCTGCTCAAAGAAGAGATTGAGCTTAACGATAATTTTGAGAATATCATAACGCAGGACGAGCGCTACCGCGGCGTGCTGCAGCAGATTGAGCAGGTAGCGCATACCAATGCCACCGTGCTTCTCGTAGGGGAAACAGGTACCGGCAAGGAGTTGCTGGCACGCTCGATCCGCCGGCTCAGCAAGCGGAAAGACAGCCCGATGATCAAGGTCAACTGTGCAGCCCTGCCCAAAGACCTGATCGAAAGTGAGCTGTTTGGGCACGAGCGGGGAGCCTTTACCGGCGCGCATCAGCAAAAGAAGGGCCGCTTTGAGCTGGCCGACGGCGGGACCATCTTTCTGGATGAAGTAGGCGAGATGCCCCTCAGCCTTCAGAGCAAGCTACTGCGTGTGCTGCAGGAAGGGGAGTTCGAGCGCGTAGGCGCCACTACAACACTGGAGGTCGATGTTCGCGTTATCGCTGCCACTAACCGCAACCTCATGGAAATGGTGGCCAGCGGTGAATTTCGCGAAGACCTCTACTACCGCCTCAACGTCTTCCCTATCCATAACATACCCCTGCGGGAACGCCGCGAAGATATCCCACTGCTGGTCCGCTTCTTTGTAGAAAAATATTCGGAAAAAGCCGGGAAGCAGATCGAGCAAATCCCGCCGGCTGCTCTCGACCGCCTCATGCAGTACGAGTTTCCCGGCAACATCCGGGAACTGGAGAATATTATAGAACGGGCAGTGATCCTCAGCCCCGGCAAGACGCTCAACCTGCAGGATAGCTTTCGGGCAGAAGCCAGGGGGGAGCACAAAAAGCCGGATACTTTTAAGTCTTTCGAGGAAATGCAGCGGGACTACATTATCGAAGCTCTGAAACGCTGCAACTGGCGGATCAGCGGGCCAAAAGGCGCGGCTACGCTGCTGGAGCTCAATTCCCGCACCCTCGCTTCAAAAATGCGCCGCCTGGGCATCCGCCGCAAGGATTTCATCAGCTAAAGCCTTATATTGACCTCTAATCACAAACAGAAAACCAAGTTATGATTAACCGTATTGAGTCCCTCCCTGCAGAAGACCAGCAAATCTTGTATGATGCCATACCCTACGTGACCATCCTGGTTGCCGGCGCGGATGGCATCATCGACAACTCGGAGCTCGCTGCGAGCGAAAAAGTTACGCACGTCCGCTCCTTTCACTACGAGCACGAAGAGTGGATGGACTACTACAAAAAGGCAGATCAGGGCCTGCACGAACGCCTGCATGAGCTGATCGATCAGCTGCCCCGGGATACGGAAGCCCGGCAAAGTATCCTTTCCGAACGCCTCCGTAAGCTCAACGGAGTGCTGCCCAAGCTTGACCACCGGCACGCTAAGCACTTTTACGATGGCCTGGTCAGCTTTGCCCACCATATCGCCCACGCTTCCGGCGGCTTCATCGGCTGGCTGAGGGTGGATGAGCAAGAGGCGAAGGTGACAGATTTGCCGATGGTAAAGCCGGTTAAGTAAACGGGGCGAACATCTACCCGCATCACACCTTTCGTAAATGACCATATCTTATTCACCAAACCAATGCCTATGAGAAGTTTATTTACCCTGGGGACCCTCTGCCTGCTGCTGAGCCTGCCATTCACCACTGCCGAAGCGGCTATCGTTGTCCCCAAAAAAGGCGAAACAACGCAAGTTGAACAACAACAGTCAGAAGAAAAAGCCCTGTCCAAAAGAGAGCTGCGCCAGCAAAAGCGGGAGATGCGCCGTCAGCAGCGCAAAGAGCGCCGCGAAATGCGCAAAGCACTCCGGCAGCATGTCAAGGAGCTGAGAAAAGAAAATGCGAGCGATAACGCTGTGCTGCTCATCATTCTTGCTATTCTCATACCGCCTCTGGCCATGTTCCTTTACGATGGCCTTTCGGACCGCTTCTGGATATCGCTGCTCCTTACCCTGCTGTTCTTTTTGCCAGGCATGATCTACACCCTCATCGTTCTGATTTCTGAGAACTAAAACGGGTATTCCCTGAAACAAAAAAGCCGGCGGAACTGCATAGCTCCGTCGGCTTTTTTTATAGGAAAGAGGC
>CAJXXJ010000217.1 GCA_913062745.1 uncultured Phaeodactylibacter sp. | reverse complement strand
AGACGGCCCCACCCCCTCGATAGGAGAAATGACCCCACCCAAGACATGATAAAGCCCCCGGTACTGATTGGTATCCTCTATAGCCATCACGTCGCGTATGCCTTCTACCACGCAGACGGTGGACTCGTCGCGCCGTTTATCCGCACAGATGGCGCACAGCTTTTCGTCGGAAAGGTTAAAGCAGCGCTCGCACTCCCGGATGTTCAGCCGCATGCGGTGCACAATTTCCGAAAACTCCTGCACCGTCTCCTTTGGCTGCTGCGTCAGGTGCAGCACAAGGCGCAGGGCAGTCTTCTTGCCGATGCCCGGCAGGCTGGCAAATGCGTTGACCGCTTCTTCGATGTATTTGGACGAAAAATTCATAAGGATAAAATTAGTAATATCCACAGAAATAAGGAGGCTCCGCAAACAATTACCGGCACAAAGCCTTCTTTTGTTATATTTGGCACTACGCAGGCCCTATGCCTCCCCTGCTTTGCAGTGAGGAACGCTTTGGGCCCAACCAGGTTTTAATTATTGGCCGAGAATCGTTTATTTTGCACATAGTGTCAAAAGTACACGATTATCGAAGGACCACCTAACTAAAAAACATCCGAAGACTATGGCAGAAGTCATACGCATGCCCCGCATGAGTGATACTATGGAAGAGGGCAATATTGTGAGCTGGCTGAAAGAAGAGGGAGAAGAAGTGGAAGCCGGCGAAACCCTTGCCGAAGTGGAGACGGACAAAGCCACGATGGAGCTGGACAGCTACTTTGACGGCGTGCTCCTCCACATCGCTGTAAAGGAAGGCCCGGTACCTATTAATGACGTCATCGCTGTTATTGGCGAAGAAGGCGAAGACTGGAAAGCAGCCCTGGAAGCAGAGCAGGGCAGCAACGGCAACGGTGCCGCTTCCGAAGAGGAGGCTGCTGAAGAAGAAAGCACAGAGGCTCCTCAGGAAGAAACTGCCGCTGCTGCTGAACCACAAAGCGACAGCTCCGGCTCAGAGGAAGGGAAGCGCATTAAAGCCTCCCCGCTGGCCCGCACTATGGCCAAAGAAGCAAATCTCGAACTTTCTGCCATCAACGGCACCGGCGACGGCGGCCGTATCGTCAAGCGGGATGTGGAAGCGGCGATCGAGCAGCAGCAGTCCGCACCGGCACCACAGGCACAGCCGGCATCGGCACCGGAAGCTCCGCAGCAACCGGCTGCACAGCCCGCTAAAGAGGAAGCTCCGGCCGCTAAGGTTCCGGAATTTTCGATTTCTGCCAGCGGCGACAATTACGAAGAAGTGCCCGTCAGCCAGATGCGCAAGACCATAGCGCGACGGCTGGGCGAGAGCAAATTCTCCGCACCGCATTTCTACCTCACAGTGGAAATCAATATGGATAATGCCATCAAAGTGCGCAAGCGCCTAAACGAGGTGGCACCCACGAAGATTTCCTTCAACGACCTGGTCCTGAAAGCCTGCGCCGTAGCACTGCGACAGCACCCAAATGTGAACTCCTCCTGGCTGGGCGACAAAATCCGCTACAACAAGGATATCAATATAGGAGTTGCCGTGGCGGTAGACGAAGGCCTGCTTGTGCCGGTCATCCGCTACGCCGACATGAAGTCGCTTTCGCAAATCAATACCGAGGTAAAAACACAGGCGGGCAAAGCAAAGAACCGCAAGCTGTCCACCGAGGAGATGCAGGGCAATACCTTCACCATTTCTAACCTGGGCATGTTCGGCATCGAGGAATTCACAGCCATCATCAACCCGCCGGACAGCTGCATCCTGGCTGTAGGCGGCATCATTGAGAAGCCCATCGTGAAAAATGGTGAGCTGGCCATTGGCAACATGATGAAAGTGACGCTGTCCTGCGACCACCGCGTGGTGGACGGAGCTACCGGCGCGGCTTTCCTGAATACGGTAAAAGAAATACTGGAAGACCCGATCCGGATCCTGGTGTAGGGTTTACAGACGGATAAAACGGAGGGCTTCAGCGGTGTGCTGCAGCCCTTTTGTTTTTGGGAACCTCTGCCCCCTATTTTTTTGTATTTTTGAATATGCGATACCTTGATCCAAAAAATGACCTTACCTTCAAAAAGGTATTTGGGCAGCACCCACATTTGCTGCGCAGCTTTCTCAATGCCTTACTGCCGCTGAAAGAGGGGCAACAGATAGAGCATATCGAATACATTCCAGCCGAACTCGTCCCTGAAATTCCGCTCCTCAAAAACTCTGTAGTGGACGTCCGCTGCACAGACAACCGGGGCAGACAGTTCATAGTGGAAATGCAGATGCTCTGGACAGACAGTTTTAAAAACCGCGTGCTTTTCAATGCTTCCAAAGCTTATGTCAAGCAGCTGGACCGCGGCCACGAATATATACTCGGAACGGAGAGGTTTGGGCGTAAGGCACAAACCCGACGCACGAGTATATGCCGACACGAAGTCATGTTGGGTCCCAAACTACTTCGTCGTCGGCATAAAGGGCTGAAACCCGTCTACGCTCTAAGCCTGGTCAACGAAAACTTTGAACCCGGCACCCCTGCTTACTACCATCATTACGCCATCGTGCACACTCAGTTTCCGGAGAGACGGATTGATGGGCTGCAGCTCATTTTCGTAGAACTTCCCAAATTCAAGGCACAAAACCTGACGGAGAAAAAACTTCAGGTACTCTGGCTTCGCTACCTTACGGAGATCGAAGACGGGACGGAGCATCTCCCCGCAGATCTATTGGAAATCCCCGAGGTGCGGGAAGCAATCGAATACCTGCAAGAGAGCGCGTTTACCAAACAAGAGCTGGTTGCTTACGATAAATACTGGGATAGCGTCAGCAGTGAGCGCACGCTTATTGAGGATGCCTATTCCGAAGGACAGCAAAGGGGAGAGCAGAAAGGTGAAAGGCAACAAGCCATAGCCATGGCCCGGCGCATGAAAACGAAGGGCTTCGATACTGCAACGATTGCTGAGCTAACCGGGCTGAGTGTAGCGGAGGTGGAACAGCTCTGAACATGTGGTGTTATTATAGCTTAACGTAAAACCTCTCCTCATGACCATAGACAACATCCTCCAGCTCTGCGGCTTGGCCCACATTGGCCTGGTCATCGGCTCCTCCGCTCTACCAAAATTGCTAGACTGGAAAGCTGCATTTGCGCAAGCGCCCCTGCTCATCAAACAGATGTTCTGGACTTACGCGGGCTATATTCTTTGCATCAACCTCTATTTCGGTATCGTTTCCCTTACGTTGACGGAAGAGCTGATTTCAGGCTCGGGGCTGGCTGTAGCGACTACGGCGCTCATTGCCTTGTACTGGCTGGCACGATTGGTCATTCAGTTTGTCTATTTCGATAAGAGTGAGGTGCCGGAAGGCTGGATTTATACCTACGGCGAGTGGGCGGGTGGTGGCGCTGTTTGTACTCTTTAGCGTGGTGTATGGCTATGCCTTTTATCTGAATATTGTATTATGAACCCTGCTTATTTCATTTGGGGTAGTTGGCTCATCATTCAATGTATAGCCGGTTATGTATACGTAAGTAGAAATGGAGATTGCCGGGTAGCATGGGTATTTCCCATATTCAGCGTACTGCTTGGCCACATACTGTTCTTAGGTGGGGGCGGCTTATGGCGGATGTTGGCGCTTATCATCCCCCTCCTGCACGCCATGAAGGTGGTCGTAGCAGCCTGGCACCCAAAAGGGAAGCTCCCGCCAGGCCGTTATTTGGTTTACTATTGGCTCACAGTAAGCATGAACCCCAGCATCTTTGCACAGCGCAAGAGGAACCTGCCGTTGGATTTAAAACTAGCGCTAAATGGTATCATCCACCTACTAATTGGCACTTTGATCCTATTTTCGCTCCGGCTGTATGCCCCAGAAAAGATGCAAGGAGCGACCCTCTATCTTTGGTCTCTACCCGCCCTGCTTGCCCTGAGCGCTATCCTCCACTTTGGCTTATTGCCACTCAGCACAGTATTTCTGCAATGGCTCGGCTTTCCAGCCCGCAGGGCATTCAGACTTCCCTTTCTTTCGCTCAGCTTATCGGAATTCTGGGGCAAACGCTGGAATATCCCCTTTTCGGAAATGACTGCTACAGCTGTATTCAAGCCATGGTCAAGAGCAGTGGGGGTAAAATGGGCAGGCTTGCTGGCTTTTTTGCTATCCGGCTTGCTGCACGAAATCGCCATCAGCTTTTCGGTCCAACGGGGGTATGGATTGCCCATGCTATACTTTTTGATACACGGACTGCTGATGGCCGCAGAGAAAAAGTGGTTTGGGAGAAAAAAGCCGGGTAAAGTTTGGGTGGTTGGGGCCTTGATACTGCCGTTGCCGCTGTTGTTTCATGCACCTTTTTTGAGAGAGGTGGTGTGGCAGATTGTGGCCCTATCGCCCTAACCAGAACTGCCGAAATACTTCCAGCTCCTCCAGCTCCCGCTCCACAAAGCGCTGAAAGAGCCGTTCGCCTACCTTAGGCCGCAGAGCAGAGATACCTACGTCAATAAGGCGAATTCCGGATTCTGTAAGAAAGATATTGTCAAATCGCATTCCAGGCATATCAGAGGGCCGCTGAAGATCTCGGTGTACGAAGCCTGCCTGATGCAAAGTCCGAAGCTCGTCTTCGAAAAGATCAAGCCACAACTCGCGGCGTTCAAATTCATACGCCCGGAAATCCAACGGATAGAGTCGCTCCATAACCAGCATATCGGCATCCATAGATTCATCGATATCCAGACGGATGAATTTCACCACTAAATCATTTACTTCATTGGCAAACTGCATCTTCTCGGCTTCGGAACCGATATCAGACCGGGTGTCCTCTACAAATAGTTTCGCAACTTCTGTTTTAGACAGGGCGATCACGGTATTATTCGCGCCTCTGGACAGCGTTTTTGGATATCGCTTGGTCATTTTACACTTAGTTGTTTCGTAATATACCACAATAACGGAGATTGTCGGCTAAAACTCTGCGCTCAAACGGTTGTTTTCCGGTTAAACAATGCATTCGTAATGAAAAAAACCGTAGTACTCGGCGCATCCCCCAAACCTATCCGCTATTCCTATTCGGCAGTGGAGCAACTGAAGTCCAAAGGCCACGAAGCTGTGCCCATCGGTATTAAAGACGGCAGCATCGCCGGCATAGAAATCGTCAAAGGCACGCCGGAAGTGGAAGGCGTACACACCATCACGCTCTACCTTGGCCCGCAGCGGCAGCCGCCTTACTACGAGTACATCTTCAGCCTGAAGCCTAAGCGCATTATCTTCAACCCGGGCACCGAAAACATGGAGCTGATCCAAATGGCCAAAGAGCGTGGCGTTGAGGTGGAAGTCGGCTGTACACTCGTTATGCTGTCCCTCGGCAACTACTGACCCCCGGTTTTGAACCCCACCCCCTGCGATACGGTTAGACAGTAAAAACCAACCTTGCCAACTGATACTCAATTTGCCACCGACTGGCTGGAAGAGCGCAACCGTTTCGACGAGGCAGCGCGCAACCCACAGGTAGAACACGCATTTTTGCAGGCTGCCCAGCAGTACGAGCCCGTTAATATTATCGATTTGGGCGCGGGCAGCGGAGCTACCTTCCTTTATCTGGCGCCCAAAATCCAGGGCTCCCAACGCTGGACCCTGGTAGAGCTCAACCCATCCCTGCTCAAACACGCCCGGCAACGTATTCAACTGTGGGGCCACGCCAAAGGCATGCAAACCACACTGGATGAAGCGGACCAAATCGTGCTGCAACGCGACAAACAGGAAATCTCTATCCAATTTATCAAGGGCTCATTTCTGAAGCTGGACCGCCTGCTGCCCCTGCAGCACTATCAGCTGGCCACCGCATCGGCAGTTATTGACCTGCTCAGCCCCGAAATGCTGGAACAATTGCTGCAAGTGCTGTACAACTACGAGCTGGGCTTTTACACCATGCTCAACTACCAGGGTATGCAGTTCTTCCCGGAAGAAGGGCAGGATGCCGCAATGATCGCCGCCTACGAAAAACACATGCAGCGGCAGCAGGACTTCGGGAGAGCCCTGGGCCCGGATTGTGCGGATGCCTTTCGGCAAACCGGTCAGCAGCTCTACGGCAAAAGCCCGGTGGAAGGGCAAAGCGACTGGATCATCCGCCCCTCCGACCGCCTGATGCACCGGCACCTGCTTTCCTTCATGGAAAAAAGTATACCCGAGGTAGCTCCGAAGCTGGACCTGCCGGGCTGGCTGGAGCGCAAACAACAACTCCTGGAGCAGGGGCAACTGCGCCTCACCGTTGCTCATCTGGACCAATTCCTGCCCTACCATGCAAGCTGATACCGCCTGGAGCCGCATACACGCCACCGCAATGCTCAGCGGACTAGGCCTGCTGCTCTGGACAGACAGCTTGTCTCCGCTCCTACTGCTGGCTGGTATCTCTTTTACCGGCTATCTCGCGGTCAATATGCGGCGCCTGCTCGCCCTGCGCCCGCTGGGGGGCTATGCCAACTGGGTAACGATCAGCCGGCTGGCACTGCTCATCGCAGCCGGAGGTCTGCAATCCGGCTGGCATCCGTACCGGAGCTTCGTGGCTTTCCTGTTAGTCATCGTCACAGACGGTATTGATGGCTATCTGGCGCGTAAGTATCAACAGCAGAGCGAACTGGGCGCTACACTGGACATCGAAACCGACGCGTTGCTCTGCCTGGTGCTCGCCGCTATTCACTACCAAAATGGATTTGCCGGAGGGTGGGTGCTCTTAGCCGGCAGCCTGCGGTACC
>CAJXXJ010000216.1 GCA_913062745.1 uncultured Phaeodactylibacter sp. | reverse complement strand
CAAGGGTGCAGTTTCCCACTGCGCTCCTGGTTCCTTCGGTGGGATCGGGGCACTGATCGGGCTAATTGGCTGGGTGACCGAATGGTTGCCGGGCGCGCGACATGTACGATATAGCCGCACCTATGGCGCTCCCGCCATCTTTTAGTGTTTTTGGCCACCAATAGGATCGCACCTACGGTGCTCGCCCGGCGGTATCTCCGCGGGTGATTCACCGGCGAGGGCCAGAAGCCCGGCAATATGGGTAGTATAGCTTCGTTCCCGTCCAAACAGGGAAGAGGGCGACAAAGGGGCCCTCTCCGGTGCCGGGGTTCATCACAAAACGGGCCCAAAACTACGCCATTCCACCCTAAGCTTCTATTTTAGGCCCTCATTGACCAAAACAAACGATATGTCCACGCCCGATACCAATCCGCAGTTGCCGGAAGAGGAACCACCGCCACCTATCTTCAAGACCTGGGGCCAGATGTATGCTTTCGTGCTCATCATGCACGCCATCATCATCAGCCTGTTCTATCTGTTCACTATTTCCTATTCTTAGCGGGGCTCCCGTATCATAACTGTTACTGCACATGAATTTTCTCGACTGGATCATCATGCTGGGGACCCTACTGGGAATTGTCGCCTATGGGGTATGGAAAACACGCAAAGTGGATAACACCCAAAGCTATTTGCTGGGCGACCGCGACTTGCCATGGTGGACGATTGGGCTATCCGTCATGGCTACGCAGGCCAGCGCCATCACTTTTTTGTCCACACCCGGGCAAGCTTACGAGGATGGGATGCGCTTTGCGCAATTCTACTTCGGGCTGCCGATTGCGATGGTCATACTCTGCATTTTCGTATTGCCCATTTACTACCGGCTCAAGGTATATACGGCCTACGAATACCTGGAAGGGCGTTTTGACTTGCGGACCCGTACGCTTACCGCCGTGCTCTTTCTCGTGCAGCGCGGGCTGGCTGCCGGGCTGACCATTTACGCGCCGGCCATCATCCTGTCCACGATACTGGGCTGGCCGCTGCGGCTAACGATACTGTGCATCGGTGCGCTGGTTATTTTTTATACCATGTTTGGCGGGACCAAAGCCGTGAGCGTAACTCAGAAGCAACAGATGATCGTCATCCTTTCGGGCATGTTTATCGCGGCGCTGATCCTGGTCTTCCAGCTCCCGGAGTCCGTCAGCTTTGGGGATGCAGTTGGGGTGGCCGGCAAAATGGGCAAACTGAACGTAGTCGACTTTGAGTTTGACCTCAGCAACCGTTACAACTTCTGGTCGGGCATGTTGGGCGGTGTGTTTTTGTTCCTGTCCTATTTCGGTACGGACCAATCGCAGGTACAGCGCTATCTGAGCGGCAAGTCCCTTACGGAAAGCCGGCTGGGGCTGCTGTTCAACGGTATCCTCAAAGTGCCTATGCAGTTCCTGGTGCTCTTTGTAGGCGTACTGGTCTTTGTGTTTTTCCAGTTTCAGCAGCCGCCACTGCACTTCAACTCCGCCAATCTGGAGAAACTGGAAAACACCACTTACGAGAATGAGCTGGAGGGCCTGCAATCTCAGTACAATACTGTCTTTTACAGTCAGCGGGAGGAAATCCAAAGCATGATGCAGGCTATGGAAGCAGAAGATGAAAGCGCTGTCACCGCTGCTCAGCAACGCCTTTCCGCCTTACGGCAAACTGAAAACGAGCTGCGTGAAGCCACCAAAGGGCTGATCTTACAGGCAGATCCGGCAGCGAAGGTGAAAGATACGGACTATGTGTTCATCACCTTCGTGACGGAGTACCTGCCGGTAGGGCTGGTAGGCCTGTTGCTGGCCGTCATCTTCTCCGCCGCGATGTCTTCCACGGCCTCCGAGCTCAACGCCCTGGCCACTACTACTGTGGTCGACCTCTACCGCCGCAGTTGGGTCACGGGCAAAGATGACCGGCACTACCTG
The DNA here is from genome assembly GCA_913062745.1 of uncultured Phaeodactylibacter sp. Taxonomy (GTDB): domain Bacteria; phylum Bacteroidota; class Bacteroidia; order Chitinophagales; family Saprospiraceae; genus Phaeodactylibacter. Next base: position 4,835 of record CAJXXJ010000216.1, on the reverse strand, counting down.
AATGCTTCCAAGATTTTCACAGTGGTCTGGGGCGGCATTGCCCTGGTTTTTGCGTCTACCGCAAACCTGTTTGAAAATCTCATTCAGGCGGTGAATATCGTGGGCTCCTTGTTTTACGGCACCATACTCGGTATTTTCCTCGTCGCCTTTTTTATGAAGAAAGTAGGAGGGCGGGCAGTGTTCCCGGCGGCTCTGATCGGAGAGGTAATCGTACTCCTCATTTTCACCCTGAATTCCTACGGCATTATTGAAATCGCCTATCTGTGGCTCAATCTGATTGGCTGCGGCTTAGTGATGAGCATTGCGTGGATTTTGCACAAAGGGCAGTCAAGCGCTGAATGATAACCAATCGAAGATGAACATACCAGAAGTATACTTCCATGTGGGCCTGGGCAAAGTAGCCTCTACCTATTTGCAGCACCGCTTCTTCCCAAAGCTGCAGCGTATCCATTACGTGCCTACGCGGCGGTACCGGCAGTCGCAGGAAATCCTGGAAGCAGCGAAGTACGGGCGTTACTTCATTTCCCGGGAGTTTGATCAGCAGCTGGAGCGGGAAGTCGCCTGGTTTTCCGGTTTTTGCCCGCAGGCAAAGCCTATCATCATCTTCCGGCGGCACGATGGCTGGATCGCCTCGCAGTACCGGCGTTATGTGAAAAACGGCGGGCATCTGTCCTTCCCGGAGTTTATTGATGTTGACCAGGACACGGGCCTCTGGAAGCGGGAGCACCTCACTTTTTACACCCACCTGGAGCATTTGGAGCACTACTTTGAGCACAAGCCGCTGGTGCTGTTTTACGATGAGCTGCGGGAAGACCCCTGGGCATTCTTTGATAAGATTGCCGGTTTTTCCGATACGGGCTATAACCCCAAAGCCGTTTCTCTGGCTAAGGTGCATACTTCTTACAATGAGAAGCAGCTTAAAATCATGCGCAAGATGGGGCGGCGGCTGTTCGGCGAAGAGCGGCGCCTCTACGACACCCGTACGCTGGGCGGCTGGCTCAGGCGGCGCGGGCAGATGCTGAAAAGCTACGCTGTGCTGTACCCTGCAAAGTGGGCACCGGGTTTTCTGGTGCCGGAGGGGCCGCTGATCCCGGAAGAAGAACTGCTGAAGGTCCGCGCGGCTTTTGAAGAAGACTGGCAAATGGTAAAAGATTACGCCATGGTCAACAATCCGCAGGTTTTGCCGTCTTAATCATACGGACAAACCTTTGGCCCTATGAAACACTGGCTTTCACTCCTGCTGGCGATGCTTCCCCTGCTGGCGGCTGCACAGTTGTGCGATGGCGTGCCCGGCGCTGCTGCCCTCTGGGAAACCTTCGGCGAAGGGTCTAACTTTGGGCCTCCGCTGCCGGTGGGCACCACCACTTACACCTACAATACCGGTGCGCCGGCCGGCGGCACTTACATGGTTACCAACCGGACGCAGCTCAACGGCGCAAGTTGGCACCCCGGCCTGGATAATACCCCCGATGATGGCTTTGGCTACATGCTGCTGTTCGATGCTACCAATGTGCCGGGGGAGTTTTTTAATATCGTGCTCGACAGCCTTTGCCCGGGCACCCGTTATGAATTCAGCGCCTTCCTGGCTAATGTCGTGACTCCCTCCGCCTGCGTGGGACAAAGCATACTGCCGGATGTCCGCTTCGAGCTGCGTGACCCCACCTCTAATGCCCTGCTGAGCAGTATTGAGACCGGGCCGGTGCCCACTACCGCTTTCCTGGTGTGGAACCGGTACGGCATGACCTTCACACTGCCCCCCAATCAGAGTGCCGTGCGCCTGCTCCTCATCAATAATGCACCGGGCGGCTGCGGCAATGATCTGGCCATAGACGACATCAGCATCAGCATCTGCAATCCGGTACGGGTACAAACGGCTTCGCTCTGCAACAGCGAGCCGGTCGTTATCAACGGGCAGGAGTTTGCAGCGCCGGGGCTTTACCGCGATACGGTACCCGGAGCGCAGTTTTGCCACGATAGCATTCTGATTACCGAGATATTTGACGGGCTGAGGGAAGAGGTGGTTGTGGACACCTTCATCTGTGCAGGCAGTTCCTTTACCGTAGGCAACCGGCAGTATACAGCGCCCGGCGTATACGTCGACACCTTGATCAGCTCACTGGGTTGCGACAGCATTGTGGAGCTGCGGTTATCACAGGCCTCCCTGAGCGCTGAGCTTACGGCTTCTCAAGACACAATTGACGCCGGGCAGCTGGTATATCTGCAGGGAAGCGGTACGGGCGTTGGCCCTCTGATCTGGTCGTGGCAACCTGAAGAAAGCGTAGACTGCAGGGACTGCCCGGAGACAGAAGCCCGGCCTCTGCAGACTACCCGTTATCAGCTCATGGTGCGCGACAGTCTCACCGGCTGCCGGGATACACTTGAACAGCTCATCACCGTTACGCCCTGTCAGGCCGTCTACATTCCCACCGCGTTTTCTCCGAATGGGGACGGGCGCAACGATACCTTCCGGCCTTTCTACGGCCCTTGCGTGGAGCGGATGGTGCAGCTGCAGGTCTACAACCGCTGGGGAAGCCTCCTTTTTCAGTCGCAAAATACTGATGAAGCCTGGGACGGCCGGGCTGCCGGGCAGGATTGCAATGCAGGGCTTTACGTGTACCGGGCCGTACTGCAGCTAAAGGATGGTACCCAACAAGTTTGGCGTGGTGACGTACAACTCGTACGTTAATCAGTGGCAGGCAAAGCTGTCGCCACGCGGACGTCTGGGGTACAACGCCATGAGCCGGAACGGAGCATATGTTGTTCAACAGAAAAAACACCAAACACATGAAATACCTGAGGCTCTTATTGATCCTTTTTGGCAGTTTCACGCTGCAGGCGCAAAATCCCCCGCTTCCGGCGGATGCCTGGACTACGGAAGCCGACGCACTGCTCACCCGCTATGTCAGGGATGGCGAAGTGGACTACCGCGGGCTGCAAAACCAGCTGCCTGCGCTGAAACGCCTGGTACAGCAACACCCGGTCAACGCACTGCCGACCGGTAGCGGTGCCCGACAAGCAGCTTATATCAACCTATACAACCTGGCTGTGCTTCAACAGGTACTGTCGCAGTACCCGGTGGAAGGCCCGCAACAGTTGCCGGGCTTCTTTTCTGTGGCATTCATCCCCTGGCAGAGCGGCCGCATTTCACTCGATGAATTGGAAAAGGGGCAATTGCTGAAGGACTACCCCGATGCACGCCTGCACCTCATCCTGGTGTGCGCGGCCCGTTCCTGCCCGCCTCTGTACAGCGGAGCGTACCGGGCAGAGCAGCTGGAGCAACAGTTGGCCCGGCAGACCCGCGCTGCACTAGACGACCCGCGTTTCATCCGCGTCCCGGGGGAGGGCAGTGAGGTGGCGCTTTCGCAAATATTTAAGTGGTACCGCACCGATTTTGAACGCGAAGCAGGCAGTGTACGCGCATGGATCAACCGCTACCGCTCCGAGCCGCTGCCGGCGGATGCTGCGCTCACCTACTACGATTACGACTGGTCGCTCAATGAGGCTGCTGCCGTCGTTCCGGTGGAAAAGCCCCGCTCCATTATTCAGGAGTTTACCCCGTCCCGGCTTTTGCCGAAAGGCAGCTGGGAAGCCAAGGTGTTTAATAACCTGTATACTCAAACGCGGGAAGCGGATGCTGAGGGCAATACCTTTAATGTGCCGCGGGCGACCTTCCTGACCAATATTATAGAAGGCTTTGCCGGCGTATCGCCTAATGCCCGGGTGAATGTAGGGCTCATCCTGACGCTGCGCTCTTCCCTGATTTCCGGTTCGGACACGGAGCAGCCGGCGCTTGATGCGCTGCGCTACGGCAATGATGAGCTTTTTGCCCGTTCCGGCCTGGCTTACATCGCGCCTTCGGTACGGATTACCCCATTCCGCAGTCTTCCGCGTTTGTCCTTTCAGTCCTCCTTTCAGTTGCCTGCCTTCGATGAGGAAAGCATCAACGGCGTGTTCTTTGCGGAGCGCAGCTACATCTTTGCCAACAAGGTCTACTACGACCACTCCTTTGGCAACGGGGACTGGCAGCTGTTTACGGAGGTGGCCTTTGACTTTCTCTTCGGCGATGCCGTGGAGAGCTATGCCAACAACAGTGGTTTTCTGCCTATCTCTGCTTTCCTGAGTTATTTCCCGAGTTCCCGCCTCACCTTCTACGCCAATACGCAGCACGCCCGGCGCATCGACCTGGGCAACAACTTCTCGCAGGACTTCACGCTGGTTGGGCTGGGTGCCAAGTATCAGCTGACGGATGCACTGAATGTGGAAGTCTCCCACGCGCGCTTTATTGCCGGGCACAGCAGTGGTTTGGGGGCAACCTATAATTTAGGCTTCCGATACGTGAATTTATGAGCAAAGAATCCCTTCTGATCGTATTACTGCTGGCGCTGTATTCTCATGCCGGGGCGCAGCATCTTTTCATCGACTCCGTTGCCGTAGAAGGGCTGGAGCGCACGCATCCCGGTTTTTTTTACGGCATTGCCCGGGTGCAGGCAGGGGAGCAGACGGCGGTTGGGGATCTGGAAGAAATGCGCAAGTGGCTGGTGTTGCAGCCTGCCTTCAATGCTGCTGCCTTCGAGCTGGACAGTACGGGCGGCCGGTCGGTACTCCGGTGGAAAGTGGAGGAAGCGCGCACGGTGCTGCCTTACGTCGGCTTGTGGTCTTCCAATGATATCACTACGGTGATGGCCGGGCTTTCTGAGTTCAACCTGCTGGGGCGGGGCATAACGGTGGGAGCTTTTTACCAGTACAATCTGCGTCACAGCCTGGGGTTGTTTTACCGGCACCCTTTCCTGCTGGGGCCTGGTGGCGCGGAGCTGAGCTACACGCTTTGGAACAGC
>CAJXXJ010000215.1 GCA_913062745.1 uncultured Phaeodactylibacter sp. | reverse complement strand
TCTCGATGAGGCGATACTTTCTATTAGAAACATCTTGGGTCATAGAAAAACAAATTAAAGGGAGATTCCGTAAAGCCTTCTTCTTTCACCTATCCAAAACAATTGGTTTGAACTTCTGGTTCCCGATGACTTGGGTAATCCTGGTATACGCCTGATGAAAAAATGAGAAGAGCCCCGCTAAAACTATTTTAGCGGGGCTCTTCTCCTTAACTATACCCGAAGCGAAGTGGTTTGGGTATATACCAGCATTTTTTTTTACGGGCGCAGTGCGCTCTTCTGTACACGCATCGTCGTCAGCACGCCACTGCGGTGGCTGACGAGGCTTGCGAGGTACAAGCCATTCGGCAGGTCGCCGATGTAGTAGCGCTGCCCCGGAGCAACGTTAAAGCTGCGCATTTCCCGGCCGATGATATTGTAGATCACAAGGCGGTCGGCAGCAGACTTTCCCTTCAGCTGAATGTAGTCCGTGGTGGGGTTGGGGAAGATGGAAAGGGCTTCCCGGTCTAATTCATTGGTGCTGCTGACCGTGGTGGCGGTAAAGTTATAGTCTGCAGCAATCAGCACTTCATCCTGATTATTGACATCTGCAACTTCGATAGTGACTTTGCCGGTACCAGCTACGCCAGTCGGCTTCACATGCACATCGAGATTTGTCTCTCCACCCGGCTCAAGAGTAACCGGAGCATCCAGCCCAAGGTCAGGAGCGATATTGGAATACACCACTGCTGCATAGCACTGATTGAGATCACAAACCTGAACAACCCACTCCGCCGGCATATCTGAGATAATCCGCTCCCAACGGATAGTAATTGGTTCTGTGCCATCGTTCGTAAGGGTTGCCTTCCCAACCATCTCTACGAACAAATCATCAGGGTCTGCAACCCCTTCTTTGTCGATTGATCCCGGCGTAAAGGTGAGGCTTACCTGAGCAAATACTGCAGGTAAAAAGGCGAATATGATAAAAGTAAAAAGTAAAGTTCTCTTCATGGGTAAATAATTGTCCAAAGTCTGAAAAGTGGAAAAAAGCAGTACTCAAACTACTTTTCTGGTATAAAGGTCGAAATATACGCAATAAAAGTCAAGTACACCACCGTTAGGAAAAGCTTAACGTTCGCGGATTGACATAAATAGCGCCTTTCTTGCAAAGAAACATACAAAAAACGGCAGGAAATGGTTCCAAAATCACCATCCCTGCCGTTTTCACGGTGGTATCGGATACCGATTATACTATTATTCCACCACTACCCGCTTAACCGCCAGGCGCTCGCCCATATTGATGCGGAAGGAGTAGACACCGGCGCTCAGGTCTTTCGTGTCGAATGGAATCGTCACTTCGCCCATCAGGTCGCCCAGATCACGCGTGGCTACGATCTGTCCTACCGCGTTGTAGACTTCCAGTTGCACCTCAGTGAGCTCGTCCAGGCTGATGCCGATATTCACGTCGCCCTGTGTAGGGTTCGGGTAGACTTGTACCAGTTCGTTAGCGTACACTTCTTTGGTGTTCACCGCCAGGTCGAAGGTAGTCGTCTCGGCGTTCAGGATAGCTCCTGTCTCATTGTCCAGAATCAGCAGCACAGCGTGCATGTGCTCCCAGCTGTAATTTTCCGGCACGGTGTAGGTGAACGTTTCTTCAAAAACATCCCCTGCCTCTACATTTGCAGGAATAATGCCCGGCACACCGTCGTAGCCGCCCAGGATAGCCCGGGAGGTCTCGTTGTAGACCATAGTCGAAGCCGGTACCGGATCAGGCTCTGCCTGCCAGTCCAGGCCTGCGCCCACCAGCGGGATATTTGCGGTTTGAGAACTATAGAAGTTGACCTGAGCATAGCCCGAAGTAGTCCCTACTACACTATCCTCAGTAATTACCACACTCATGCGGTAATCAATACCTTCTATTCGCGTAGCAAACTCAGCAGATGCGTTCACTGTTACTTCCCGGCTTTCTGCATTGAATTCAGCGCTCACACCCGCCTGAATCGGAGGAGTTACGTCAAGGATACCGATGAACTGCTCAAACAGGGCGGTACTAACACCTACGCCATTCAGCACCCGGTCTACATTTGCACCAGGATAACCGGTGAGCCCAATATTATTATCATGCTCGGCCAGTACCATCGGGTCGCCGTTGTGCACCGCGATGCCGATAAATTTATCCGGGTAGTTTTCCTTCATGTCCGCCATAGCTACAAAGCCGCGCGGGCACCATCCACACCAGGTACCGGTGCCTTCTTCAAAGACTACTTTCTTGAACGGGCGGAAGCTTACGCCGGAAAGCAGGGCCTCTGCCTCGTTGTTGGTGCTGTCGCTGTCCATTTCGCCGTTCGGGTTGGCAATGGATACCGCTACATCGTAGGTAACTGCTTCACCGGGCACGAAAGGCACCGGGTGGACGAACTCGCCGCTCTCCCCGTAGCCAAGGTCAAATCCTTCGATTGTTTCCGTGGAAGACTCCGCGCCTACGGTCCAGGTCACATCGAGGCTGGTGAGGGTTTCGAAGCCCAGATTAGTCACCACTCCGGAGATGGAAGCATCTTCGCCCACCAGGTTTTCAAAACGGTTGATGGTCAGGTTATTCAGCTCTACTTCGTTGCGAGCCGGTACGAACAGGACAATATTGTCAACCGCCATACCATAGTTCCAGCCACCGCCGTCGAGGTATTCGAAGGCGATCTGAACCGTATCGCCAGCGTAATCGTTGAGGGGCAGCAGAAACTCCTGCCACTCGGCCGAACCGTCCATATTGAGCAGCTCTTCCCAGTTCGCGCCGCCATCGGTAGACAAAAGTACTTTTGCCTCCTCATCCGCGTCGTAGTCGCCATTGACAAAAAACGCTTCAAAGCTCAGGGAAGCCCCCTCTACCATTGACAGATCGATCGCCGGAGAAACTACCCGCCCATCGCTGTCTACGTTGGGGCCCGCATCATCGTCATTCACTGCGATGAAGTTAGTATTGGCAGGAATCGGGAAAAATTGGCTGCTCAGCTGGCTGGCATTGCCGACCGACCAAACCGGGTCAGCAGTCATTTCAGCCGGCAGGCCGTCTTCAAAATCCACTTCCAGCAGTACCTCTTGTGCAGAAAGGACAGACAGAGACATAAGAAAGGAAAAAAGGAGTAAAATTGCTCTCATAAGTTATTGCAATTGTAATAGGTTTGAGAATAAGATGTGTCGCTTTTATAAAGTCGGCGATCGCTTGACCGGCCAAAATTATATTCCACGACAAAAGTAGGGCAAAAATTGGAATTTCGTGCTTTCTGCTGCCACTAGCTTTGACGCTGTGCCCGGATTTTTAGTAATGCTGCCGGAAAAATGCAATCTGGCTGACAAATCTGGCTTTTACAGCTTGCCTGAACACGCCGCATCCTATGCTAAAGCATATTGCCTTTGGATGTACTTGTTTACTTTTCCGGCGGTGCATCAAATGCAAGAGTGAGGATATGTAAAGAATGGCAGCTCAGAAGAGTCTTTACCTCTATGGCAACCAAACCTTACAAAGAGGCCGACTTGTCCAAACTAACAAGGGTAAAATACAAGTAAGAAAGAAAAGGGGAGGCTCATGATGCAGCTAAGAGGTATTCCTTTTGGCAATTCATTGTGAAGAACTACCCTTACATTTGAGGCACCGCTGTATTTCTAAGCTGTTTGTCCCAGCCAAGACAGCTCCCTCAGAAGAGCGCTGACTTTAGTCAACAACAAGCCCCACTCATTCCTTATATTGTGCATCAAGCAAAATCAACCCAGCCTATGCACGTAGCCATCCTCGGCAATGGCATCGCCGGCTCCACCGCTGCCCGATTCCTCCGCAAGCTCGACCCCTCCTGCCGCATCAGCATGATCTCTGCGGAAACCGACTACTTCTTTTCCCGCACGGCTCTCATGTACGTCTACATGGGGCACATGCGCTGGGAGGACATCAAGCCCTACGAGGACTGGTTTTGGAAAGAAAACCGCATCGAACTGGTGCGTGACTATGTGGAGCATATCGACTTCGAAGCCAAAACCCTGCAGTTTAAAGGCGGTGCGGGTCTGCAGTACGATAAACTCATCCTGGCCGTAGGTTCCGCCCCTAACAAATTTGGATGGCCGGGGCAGGAACTCAAAGGGGTGCGCGGCCTTTATTCCTATCAGGACCTGGAGTATATGGAGCAGCACAGCGATGGGCTGGAGCGCGCAGTAATCGTTGGCGGTGGGCTCATCGGCATCGAGATGGCAGAGATGTTTCATACCCGGCACATTCCGGTGACTTTTCTGGTGCGGGAGGACGCTTACTGGAACATGGTCCTGCCCAAAGAAGAATCCGAAATGGTCAGCCGCCACATCAAAGAGCACGGCATCGACCTGCGGCTGTCTACCGAACTGGAGGAAATCGTCGACGACGGCAGTGGCCGGGCCTGCGCTGTAAAAACGAAAGACGGGGAGCGCATTGACTGTGGCTACGTGGGCCTGACCGCCGGGGTACACCCCAATATCAGCTTCTTGAAAGATACGCCCCTGGAAACCGAAAAGGGCATACTCGCAGACGATCATCTGCAGACCAACCTGCCGGACGTCTACGCCATCGGTGACTGTGCCCAAATCCGAACTCCGAAGCCGGGCCGGCGCCCTATAGAAGCGGTCTGGTACACCGGGCGGATGATGGGCGAAGTCGTAGCCTACAACGTCTGCGGAAAGCCGGTGGCTTACGATCCGGGCGTGTGGTTCAATTCTGCCAAGTTAATGGACATCGAGTATCAGGTCTACGGGCAGGTAAGCGGGCGGATGCCGGAGGAACACGCTTCTATCTACTGGGAGCATGCGGACGGCCGCAAGAGTATCCGTATTGTTTATGACAAAAATGAAGGCCATGTGGTCGGCTTCAACCTGATGGGCGTGCGCTACCGCCACGAGCTCTGCGATAAATGGCTGAAGGAACAAGCGCCGGTGGAGGACGTCCTGCAAAACCTCGGTGCCGCCAATTTTGACCCGGAATTTTATAAAGAATACGAGCAGGAAGTCGTGGAGATCTACAACCAGCAAACCGGCAGGCAGCTAAAGCTGAAAAAGCGGCGCGGGCTGCGGCGGGCGCTGCAGGTATTGGGGGTGAGAATGAGAGGGGGTGAGGGCGAGAGGGGGTGAGGGAAACACCTGGTCAATCAAAAATAAAAAAACAAGCACCAAATGCACCTTATACAAAAAATCGGACTTGGCTTATTCATTGTCGCGCTGCTGCTCTTTACGGCATCCCTGGGGCTCGACCGCTACGTTTTGTCCGAAGAAAACCTGGCAAAAGCGATCGATAACGACTACCACCTGCAGGAAATGGTAAAGGTAGCCGAAGCGCAGGGAAAGCTGGGCCAAACCTACGCTTCCAGCTTTGCGTATGTGCCAGCCCTAAAAGACCTGCTGCGGGACGCCGGCCAATCGCTGAAGCAAAAAGCGGAAACTGAGTTGCCGGAAGGCGCCAACCGCAACGAGTACCTGCTGCCCGACTGGAAGATGAAAAACTACATCCTGCCGGCCACCAAGCAGGCTAGCACCGGCCCCGTTGACCGCAACCCCGCCTTGTTCTGGTGGCTGACCATCGGGCTGGGCATACTGGGCGGCATCCTCTACATATTGCCCAAATTCAACCTCATCCCCGGCATCAAGCACGACCACATCTACCACCGCTCCATGACTCGCGGGCTCAATCTCGGCATACGCGGCTTTTTCCTGGGCGCGGCATTGCTGGGCATCCTGCTGTACGGTATTTACTACATGAACAAAGACTACTTCTGGCCGGGGCTGACAGCAGTGCTCACCCTGCTGATTACTGCACTGGTATTCTACTATCAGCGCTCCGCAAAGCATCAGCCTGCCAAGTCCGCCTCTCCCAATTTCACCGGATGGCTGGGCGTCCTCACCGGCATTTACCTGATCTCCTTTTACGTACTGCTGTACTGGGCACCGCAGCACATCACAAGCTGGATGATCCTCTCCGACCCGCTCAGCCAGCTCCTGAACGGCAGTGAAGCCAGTCAGTGGTTCATGTACGGCACCCTATATACCGTGGTCATTCTGGTGATGGGCGTCCGCATGTTTGCGAAATACATGCACAGCCGCTACCACATCATCCGTACGGCTTCCGTCATGTTCTTTCAGACGGCCTTCGCCTTCCTCATCCCGGAGCTGCTGGTCCGTTTCAACTACCCGTACTACGACTTCAAGAATATCTGGCCCCTTAACTACACCTTCTTCTTCGATTGGAATATCAACAACCTCATTTCGAGCGGCACCCTCGGCATTTTCATGCTGGGCTGGGGCATTGCGCTTATTGTGTTAGCCGTTCCCATCATCACCTACTTCTACGGCAAGCGCTGGTATTGCTCCTGGGTTTGCGGCTGCGGCGGCCTGGCAGAAACCCTGGGCGACCCCTACCGGCAGCTCTCTGACAAAAGCCTGCGGGCCTGGCAGTACGAGCGCTGGATTATCCATGGCGTGCTGGTCTTTGCCGTGGTGATGACGATGGCCGTACTGCACTCCTACCTGCCAAAAAATGAGGTCTGGTTCAATCAGCGCAACTTCCTGCTGCTCATGATCGTATTGCTGGCCGGCGCCATGGGTTACGCTTATTACCGTTACCGAAAGGGTCTGGTAGACATCTCTAAACTCGGTATCCGGGTAGGCCTGGGCGTCACCGCCGTGCTGATCGGCATCTCCGCCTACCATCTTGTCACCGGCAGCGGAGATTTCTTTTTCCTCAACAGCAACGAGACGCGGCAGTGGTACGGCTTCCTAATCGGTGCGGGCTT
>CAJXXJ010000214.1 GCA_913062745.1 uncultured Phaeodactylibacter sp. | reverse complement strand
CCCGTTCGATGGTTTCAACCGGGAAGTCCGCCGGCTGATACAGCTCTATTTCCACACAGTACGGGTAGGGCGTATTGATGTACCCGGTGGTCTGCACCACGTGCGTCTTACCGCGCCAGGTAATGCTTTCGGCACCAATCTGCGGGCCTTCCAGGTATTCTTCCACGATGACGGAGCCATCGGAAGCGAATGCTTTAGTCTGCGGATAGTATTCCATAATTTCGCGCTCGTTCTCTACCAGAAATACGCCCCGGCTGGAGTAAGCATCCACCGGCTTCAGAATGAGCGGAAAATCCCAGCTGCTGAAGTCCATTTCCTGCAGCTGTTGAAGCCCGGTGATCAGCACGCCCCGGGCACAGGGCACCCCATGCTGCAGAAACTGTTGCTTCATCAGAAATTTATTGCGGACCTGCCGGATGACCTGCGGGCTCGGAAACTCCAGGCCAAACTCTTCGGCCAGTTTTGCCATGAGCGGCAGCGGCGTTTCCATCCCGCAGGTTGCCAAACCGTCGATCTTCTCTTCCGCTACGAGCTGCCGGTGCCCTTCGTAATCGTTGGGGTCAAGTACAGCCAGCTTATCCGCCAGGTGGGCATACAGGGGCCGCGGCAGCGGATCTGTAATCACTACGTAGTAGCCCAGCTCTTTACAGGCTTTGATGAGGGGCTGATGTGTATCTCCCCCGCCAAAAATCAGTATGCGCTTTGTCATGTTGTTTAAATCGTTTTACGGCTGCTTCCCCTCGGCGGGCGCTACAGCCTTTTTGTTGAAAAACTGCCGGACTTTGGGCAGCAAAAATTCCAGTACCAACGCCGCTTCCCGGGTGCGGATGAGGAAGTGTATTCCAAAGTAAATCACGGCTCCGGCCAGACTGCAGAGCAGCAGCAATGGCAAATCCGGCCAGTCCAGCAGCTGCATCAGCCCGTAGACGAAGATGCCCATGACCAGGCTAATCCAGAGACTGGCTGAAAAGTCGCGGAATTGCTCCCGCAGGGAGTAGTCGATCACCTTATTGGCGTAGTAGACATAGATGAACAGATTGAAATAGGAGGAAACCACCACACTGCCTACCAAGCCGTAAATGCCGATCTGCAGGCCAATGACGATCGCCAGGGTGATAAAGACCTTATCCACGATTTCCAGTGTAAGCGTATAGTCCGACCGCCCCTTGACCAGAATAGCGTTGGCGTTGATGTACTGCAGGTGGTTGGTCAACGCTGCCGCACAGAGCATCTGCAAAAAAGGGACCGAGGGCAGCCATTTTTCACCAAAGATGAACGAAACGGCTGGTTTAGCCAGCACACCCATGCCGGCGAGCACAGGCAGCAGCCCGAATGAGGTCATTGTAATGAGTTTGCGGTAGCCCTCCTTCAGTTGGCGGTCATCATCCTGCAGCTTTGCCAGCACCGGGTAGGTCACCCGCAGTATGGTGGAAGACAAGGGGTTCACGACAATCATCAGGAAGTTGTTCGCCTGCGTAAAGAAGCCGAGCACGGCTGCTGCAAAAAACTTCCCGATTACCAGCTTGTAGATTTCCTCATAAAACTTCCCGACCAGCCCGCTGATCAGAATCTTAAAGCCGAAGCTAAAGAAGTGGTTAAAAGAGGCCCGGCTGAACCGGTTCCAGACCGGCAGTGGGAACATTTTCCAGAGCAGGACTGTAGTCAGCCCGCCCCGCAGCAACTGCTGCCCCACGAGGCTCCATACGCCAAAACCGTAGAAAGCCATTGTGATTCCTGCCAGCCCGCCCAGGATCAGTGCGGGTATGCGTACCTTGGTCTGTGTCTTAAAGTCGATCTGCTGGGTCAGCAACGCCCGTTGGATCAGCGTAAGCGAGTCCACGATCAGCGTAATGCCCAGCACGCGCAATACATCGGTAAGCAGCGGCTGCTCAAAGAACCGGGCCACCATCGGGGCAGTAGCGTAAAGCGCTCCGTAAAGGAACAGCGCTGCCACTACATTGAACAGAAAGGTAGTCGATTTATCCAGCTCGCTGATGTGCTTCTCCCGGATCAAAGCCAGGGAAAAGCCGCTGTCCACCAGGCCGGCAGTGATGCCGACCACCACCATGACCATAGCGAGCAGCCCGAAGTCCTCGGGCAGCAGCAGCCGGGCCAGAACAATCGTAATCAGAAAATTGCTCAGGCTTCCGCCCAGTTTATCGATGACTACCCAGAAGATAGCATTCAGGAACTTGTCGGACAGCGATTTCACAAAGCGGGTTATTCGGCTGCCAGTTCCTGTTCCCGCCGGAAGGAGAACTTACACATCAGCCGCAGGGCGCACTCCTGGCCCAGCTGCAGCACTTCCTCCCGGCTGCTGCCTTTGACGATCACAAAACCGGGGCGCTTCCTGCTTTCGGTAATCTGCGGGATAAGGCTGCCTACCGGCTGACTAATATGCGCCATCACCACCTCATCACAGGCTTGCAGATCGTCATAATCCCGAATGCGCCCGACGCGTTCGCCTACCGGCAGCTGCAGATACTTAATATAGGCATACTGCTGATGCCGGTGCTCCAGGTCGGGCACTTCTCCTAAAGCCACCTGAATGGCAGCCTTGTCCATATCTACGCCGCAGGAAGTGGTGGTGAGGTAAGAGGAAATAAAGTCTCCGCCCAGGCGCGCGCCAATTTCCACCATTTTCGGCCCCTGAGCCGTTAGCTTGACTTCGGCATGCGATGCGGAATTGTCGATCCCGATGGCCTCCACAGCATGAACCACACACCGCTCTACAGCAGCGCGCTGTGCCGCGGTCAGCGGGGCCGGCTGCAAATGCCCCATCTCCACCGTACAGGGGAAGGGGCTTACAAACTTCTCGGTGATCTGCACTACGGTCGTCTTGCCACGGTAGGTGATGCTTTCCACACTAAACTCGGGCCCGTCCAGAAATTCTTCCAGAATGACCTCTCCGCTTTTGGAAAAGCGGCGGGCAATATCCAGGAAGCCCTTTGCCTCCTCCATGGTGTCCACCCGAAATACCCCCTGACTCGAGGTCGCGTCTTTAGGTTTGAGAATGAGCGGAAACCCCATGCTGCGGATGCGGCCTTCCGGCAATCCCTCCCCCGCTCGGATCAGATAGCCCTCCGCACAGGGGACACCGCCAGCCAGAAAGGCCTGTTTCATCAGCCATTTGTCCAGGCTGCGCTCTGTTACTTCGGGGCTATGGAACTGCAGGCCCAACTCAACTGCCAAACGAGCCATCAACCGCATGGGCTTTTCCATTTGGCTGGTTACCAAGCCCGCTACCCCATGGCGGCGGGCTATGGTAAGGGTCGTTTCATAATCATCTCCCGGCACACAGTAAAAGTGGTCCGCGAGGGGCCGCCCCGGAGCGTCCTCGCTTACGTCAAGGACAACGGACGTAACGCCCAGCTCCCGGGCAGCCCGGATTAATGACAGTTGGTTGAGGCCTGCGCCAAAAATAAGTATGCAGCGTCCCATAATCATTTAGCTTTTGGCAAGGCATGCATCACTTTGCGCACTGCCTCCGCTACATGCGCCCGCTGCCCGGCAGTGAGCGACGGGTAAATCGGAATACGGAGCAAGCGCCCAAAAAACTGCATAGAGCCCTGCATTTCTTCATCGGTAGCCATACCGAGGTAAAACTTATTGCGGTGCAGCGGAGTGTAGTGCACATTGGATAATACACCCTCCGCGCGCAGCGCATCCATGATCCAGTACCGGTGTTCTTCCGGCACCAAAATGCCAAACAGGTGCCAGTTGGTTTCAGCACCATCGGTCAGGCGCAGGAACTGCAGGTTGGGCACATCCGACAGCTGTTCCCTGTAGTAAGCTGCAATACGGCCCCGTTCAGCGTTCATCCAGTCGAGTTTTTCCAGCTGTGATAAGCCGAGGGCACCAAGCAGATTGGATTGTACGTAGGAACCGCCGATGTCGACGTATTCGTAAAAGCCACGGTCCCGGTTGTCTACCAGGAAGGACTGTTTGTCAGTGCCTTTCTCGCGCATGTACTTGACCCGCTCGGCTATCTCATCGTCATTGGTGACCAATGCCCCGCCTTCGCCTGTAGTCAGGTTTTTGGTGCCGTGGAAACTAAAGGTGGTGACATCTGCGAAGGTGCCGATCTTTTGGCCCCGGTAAGTGGCGCCGATCGACTGCGCAGCGTCTTGTACCACGTAGAGCCCATGCTTGCGGGCGATATCCATAACCTCCTCAATTTCGCAAGGGTTGCCGGCGTAATCGACAGGGACGATCGCTACCGTTTTATCGTTGATCGCCTCTTCGATCTTCGAGACATTGATATTGCCGTTATCCGGATAGACATCTACCAGTTTGATGCGGAGCCCGTTCAGCAAAGGGCCGAGGGCACTGGAGGTGTAGGTAAAATTCGGTACGATGACCTCGCTGTCCGCAGGAAATGACTTTACCTTAAAAGCCAGATCGAGCGCGCTGGTGCAGCTATTGGTGAAAAGTACGTGTTTCACGCCCAGGTATTCAGCCAGCTTTTCCTCAAATTCCATGCATTTGGGGCCGTTACCGGAGACGAAGGTGGAGCGTACAGCATCGTTAACAGCACCGAAGTCGGATTCATCCATGTAAGGCAGATGGATAAGCACCCGGTCTTCAGTTACCGGCTTTCCGCCGCTTATGGCCAGCTCTGCGGAGTGTAGTGTTGCGGTTTTCATGGTGTTTTTTCTTGATCATTAAATCTATACGTTGGCGTAAGGGCGGCGGAACTCGATAGCCTTGCAGACGCGCACCAGCTCCCTGATGCCATCCTCTACACTGATCGTAGTGTCGAAGCCCAACTTGTTGATTTTATTGTAGCACACTACGTAGTTGCGCTTGTCGGCATCCTCACCGACATCTGCGTAATGCACGTACACACCGGTGTATTTATTGATCATATTGCAGATGTCCTCCTTGCTGTAGTTCATCTTCCTGGAGCCCACATTGAAGACGTTATTGACCATCTTGTCCTGATTCTCGATGCCAAACAGGAATACGCGCGCCATATCGTGTACGTGGATGAAGGTGCGCATAAAGTGCTTTTCGTAGATGACCAGGTAGCCTTCCGTGACAGCCTTATGGGTGAAGTCATTCACCAGCAGGTCGAGGCGCAGGCGGGGCGCTACACCGAAAGCGGTGGCAAAGCGCCAGGCGATGGTCTGCCGCTCTTCCAGCAGCATGCGTTCAGCCAGCGTTTTGGTTTGACCGTACAGGCTCAGCGGATTGAGGGGGGTCTCTTCGGTGCACAGCTCTTCTACTGCGCCGTAGTTGGAGCCGGTGGAGCCATAGATGATCAGCTGGTTTTTAGAGGTGGCGTCAATGACGTTTTGCGTGCCTGCCACATTTACGGCTTCCGCCAATTCCGGGTCTTTGCGGCAGGCCGGATAGCCTACAATAGCGGCCAGGTGGATGATGATGTCAGCGGTACGTGCAGCCTCCTGTACTGCTGCCCGGTCGCGGATATCGCCGCGGATAAATTCGAAATTGGGGTTTCTGAAGAACGGGAGTATGGGGTCAATACCAAAGGTGAGGTTGTCGAATACGGTCACGTGGTGCCCCGCGTTCAACAGTACGGGGATCAGCCCCGTTCCTACATAACCAGCCCCCCCAGTTATCAATACTTTCATAGTGTTCTTAGATTTTAGGTAGTGAATTGAGTTGGATTATCGGCCGATGACTTTCCAGTGGTCTTCTCCGATGATATACGGGTCGATGCGGATGTCATCATGCATCGCCTGCTCAAAGCGCAGGTTGCTCAGTGCCGTGAGTACGGTATGGTTTTCCAGGCTCACCCAGCCGTTGGCATAGTAAGGCGGAATATAAAGCACCGCGTGGTGGCGGTTGCTGATTACCCAGCTCTGAACCGTTTCCGGATTATCCTGCGCAAACTGCCGGATTTCTTCCGGGTCATTGCGGTCTGCCAGGTCTTCCGGCAGCTTGAAGGTGATAAACTTGCCTGCACCGGAAGCGATGGTAAAAATCTTCGCTTCGAACTTGTGGTAGTGCAGCCCCCGGACGATGCCGCGGCCGTAGTCCTCCACCATATAGCAGCGGTGGAACAGCTCATGATCGATGTAATCGGTAAAGGGGATCAGCAGCCCGCGGTCATCGGAGATGCTCTGCACCTTGATGAGCTTGGGCTCTTCAAGCGTAGCATTGATGGCATGCTTTTCTTTCTGAATGGTAGCGTTGAGTTCCATTATTGAGTTTTGAATGATTGAATGAAATGGTTGAAATCAGGACAAGAACTTGGAGAAGAAATTACCATTGATGCGGGCGGCCAGATTAGCGGCCAGGCTCCGGGGCTTTTTCCCGTAGTAACCATTGTCTCCGTAGCCGTAGCTGCCGGTGCCGTAGCCGTAGCTGTAGCCGTAGCCGCTCGTCTTGTTCATCGGCAGCCCATTCAGGACGATGTACGGGTTGGGCAGCTTGCCTTTTTGGCTGACATCCTCGATGATTTGCAACTGCTCCGTTTGCGTAAAGCCGACGCGCACTACATAAAGGGTGGTCCCGGCTACATCTCTGAGCTGCAGTGCATCTGCCACCACCCCAATGGGCGGAGCATCGATGAGAATGAAATCGTAGGATCCCTTTAGTTCTTCCACCAGATCGCGCAGCCGGTCGGAAAGCATTAGCTCACCGGGGTCCGTCGGGATATTGCCGCTGCTGATCAGGTCAAGGCGCTCGTGCAGCCCGCTGTTGCGGATGACCTGTGCTGCTTCCATTTTTGTATCCTCCAGGAAGTTAGAGACGCCGGCTGATCCGGTTTTCAACTTACTGTACACTTCCTGACGGGGACGGCGCAGGTCAAGCTCGAGCAG
>CAJXXJ010000213.1 GCA_913062745.1 uncultured Phaeodactylibacter sp. | reverse complement strand
CATGGTCATCCCTGTGGGGCACCTGCTCGAAGGCCGCCTGCACGAGGTGCACGCCTACATCACCGCCGTGGTCACCGCCGCCGGTGACGTGCCGGTGAAGGTCATCCTCGAGACCTGCAAGCTCGACGCCGACGCCATCATCCTCGGCTGCCTGCTCTCGCGCATGGCCGGGGCCGCGTTCGTGAAAACGAGCACCGGCTTTTCCATGGACAAGCGCGACGAATACACCACCACCGGGGCCGACCCCGATGTGGTGTCGCTGATGCGCATGGTGGTGGGCGACAGCATGGGCGTGAAGGCCAGTGGCGGCATCAAAACCGCCGATCAGGCCCGCGTGCTGCTGGAAGCCGGCGCAACCCGCCTCGGCATCGTGCTGGAAGAGGAGTTTGAGGTCATCAAGTTCAACCCCCGGGAGTTCGTTCCTGCTCCTGCACAGGGCGTACTTGCCTGGCAGGTGCGTACGGAAGACAAGGAGACCCGCCGCATACTGCGCCACATCCATCAGAGCGATACCGCAGAGCGGACCAACATTGAGCGCAAAATCCTCAATCTGATGGACGGTGGCTGTCAAATGCCGCTCGGCGCTTACTGCGAAAAAGACCAGGAAGGGAACTTCCACGTATGGGCAGCCAAGGCAGAGGCCTGGAATAAACCGGTAAAGCGCGTACGGCTTTCGCAAAGCACTAAACACATGCTGGCGGAGCGGGTAGTGGAGCAGCTGCGCTCGTAGGGGCAAATAGCCTGACGAGCCAAAAACCTTCAAACTTCAGCCTGCTATTGTGCCTCAGCACTTTTGCCATATCAATGCAACGCAACGTATAGCATGAAAATACTGGAAACAGAGCGTTTAGTACTCGAAACCCTGGAAGAAGATAGCATTGACGACCTGGCAAAACTGCTGGCCAATGAAAGAGTACATAAATTCTTTCCAAAGACGCTGACCAGAGCGGAGTCCTGCGAGTTTCTGAAAAAAGTCCAGCAACGGCAACACACGGACGGGGTTTCCTTCTGGGGTGTTTTCCGGAAAAACGACCAACGGTTCCTCGGTATATGCGGCTTGCTCAAACAGACGGTTGATGAAGTAGAGGAAACAGAAGTTGCGTACCGGATATCTGACGAATTTTGGGGAAAAGGATACGGAACGGAAGCTGCTAAGGGGTGCACTAAATATGCGCAGGATGTATTGAAGTCAGCATCCGTCATCAGCCTCATACTTGAAGAAAATGTGCAATCCATTCGGGTAGCTGAGAAGAACGGCCTGCAATTTGAGAAAGTATCCATATTCCACGGGCAACCGCACAGGGTTTATCGTAAGCCACTGTAAAGCCATCCAAAGCAGGTAGGCAGGCGCTCCGGCCCGGCATACCGAGCGCTTTTTTACGCCATTTCGGCTTTGCGAAAGAAAGAGAGATTGGCCAGCCTGTACACTTCAGATTGACTTCCTCCTTTTAATTGCTTACTTTCCAACACCAAATTAAACCAAATACCATGAAAGCATTATTAGAAGGAAAAGTAGCTATCGTAACCGGAGCAGCCCGCGGCATAGGCCGGGCAATTGCCGAGCAGTGCGCCCGGGAAGGCGCCAAAGTGGTGGTTTCCGATATCGATGAAGAAGGGAGCAGGCAAACCGTAGATAGCATTAAATCTGCCGGCGGGGACGCTTTTTTCTTTAAAGCTGACGCCGGCAAGGCAGAAGACAACGAAAAGCTGGTACAAGCCGCTGTAGATCAGTACGGTGCCCTCCACATTGCCTGCAACAACGCCGGCATCGGCGGGCCGCAGTCTGCCCTGGGCGAGTTTCCGATTGAAGGTTGGGATGAAGTCATCCGCATCAATTTGTCCGGCCCGTTTTACGGCATGCGCTACCAAATCCCTGCTATGCTGGAGGCAGGGGGCGGCGTCATTATCAATATGGCGTCTATCCTCGGGCAGGTCGGTTTTGAAGGCGCAGGAGCCTACGTGGCTGCCAAACACGGGCTGCTCGGCCTGACGCGCAATGCGGCACTGGAATACTCTAAACATGGCATCCGCACCCTTGCAGTAGGCCCCGGCTTTATCAATACCCCGCTGCTGACAGACAACCTGCCGGAAGAGCAGTTGAATCAACTCGAGCAACTGCACCCCATTGGGCGGCTCGGGGAAGCGGAAGAAGTAGCCGAACTGGTGGTTTGGCTGAGCTCCGAACGGGCCTCTTTCATGAGCGGTGCCTACGTGCCTGTTGATGGCGGCTACCTGTCGCGGTAAGCCGATGAACTTGATTAAGCGCGGCGATGTTTGTAACTTAGTTTAAAATTAGAAATTATTATGATCAAAGTCGCTGACAGCGCCAAAGAGCGAATTGCCCAAATCCGCCAAAAAGAGGGATACGGCGAAGATTACTTCGTCCGGGTATGGGTCTCGAGCGGAGGCTGCTCCGGGCTGACCTATCAGCTGGAGTTCTCCAATGAGGCGAAGGACGATGACCAGATATTCGAAGATAACGGAGAGAGAGTCGTGACCGACTTGCGCAGTTTTATCTATCTGTGCAACACCACGCTGGAGTTTTCCGGCGGGCTGAACGGTGCCGGCTTTTCCTTCAACAACCCGAACGCCTCCCGCACCTGCGCCTGTGGCGAAAGCTTCGCAGTGTAATGTGGCAAGCGGGCTGAATTGCTGTCATCAGCATCCCCACCTCGTTACGTAAAAACAGAACAGCCTGATGGGTGACCGTCGGGCTGTTCTGTTGCCGGTGGTACTTTTTTACCGGTTTCATTTGGTCAAGTGGAGAATCTTGGCAAAATTTATAGTTAACTAATATGACTGTAGACTATGGACGTAGATCAGCCTCCTTCTGAATGTTGTTGTTGCACCTGCCTGCACCTAAAAACCTGAGCCTATGTTGCGCATTGGATACGACGCTCAGAACTTATTTAACAACTTCACCGGCCCAGGCAACTACAGCCGTACCTTGCTGGCGAACCTTGCGGAGTATTATCCGGAGACGGCCTATTTTCTCTACACGCCCAGGGTGATCAGGAATGAGGAAACCCACTTTTTTCTCAACAGCCCGCTGTATAATGTGCAGTTGCCGAGGCGGGGCCCGCGTTTGTTCTGGCGCAACTTTGGCGTCAAGAAAGAGCTGCAGCGGCACCGCATACAGCTCTACCATGGATTGCGGCACGAAGTCCCGGTTGGCTTACGGCATTTATTTATCAAATCGCTGGTTACCGTGCACGACCTGGCCTTCCGGCGTTACCCGCAGCAGTATGGTTTTGTGAAACGGCAGATGATGGACATCCGCACGCGTTATGGCTGCGAGGAGGCGGACCATATTGTAGCGATCAGTGAGCATACCAAGCGGGAAATCTTAGAATACTACGATATCCCCCCGGAAAAGATTACCGTCATTTATCAATCCTGCCACGAGCGCTACATGCAGGAAAAACCGAACAAGACGCGGGAGGCCGTCCGGCGCCGCTACCAATTGCCGGAAAGCTATTTGCTGTCGGTGGGCTCCATCACTGAGCGCAAGAACCTGCTGAATGTTGTGAAGGCACTTGAGACCCTGCCGGAGGGGCAGCGCCTGCCGCTTATTGTGGTGGGAAAGGGTGGCGGCTACCGCCGGGTGGTAGAGCAATACCTGCGCCGTCGCCGGATGGAAAAATGGGTGCGTTTCCTGGAGGTGCGCTTTGATGACCTTCCGACCCTTTACCAAATGGCAGATGCGTTTTTGTACCCTTCGCTCTACGAAGGTTTCGGCATTCCCATCCTGGAAGCTTTATTTAGCCAAACGCCTGTACTGACCTCCAATACTTCCAGCCTGCCAGAAGCCGGCGGGCCCGGTGCCCACCTGGTGGACCCTACATCGCCTGAGGATATTGCCGCCGGCTTGCAGCAACTGCTCGGAGATTCCGCTTACCGCGAACGGCTGGTGCGCGATGGCTACGCTCACGCACAGCAGTTCCGGGGACAGCGCGTAACGGAACAGATGATGCACCTCTACCAGCAGCTGATCGGAGAAGAAGATATTGTCCCGGAACCTATAACGTAAGCATGGATGCCTCCCGAAACTTTGGTAAACGCCTGGGGTTGTGGCTGGGCCCGGCGCTGTTTTTAATCACCCTGCTTTTCTTTTGCCCGGAAGGGCTAAGCCAGGAAGGCATAGCCGTTCTGGCTGCTACGCTCTGGATTGCCAGCTGGTGGATTTCGGAGGCCATCCCTATTCCTGCCACTGCTTTGTTGCCGGTGGTGCTGTTTCCGCTCAGCAGCAGCCTGAGCGTATCAACTGCCACAGAGGCCTACGGGCACCCGCTTATCTTTCTTTTTTTAGGTGGTTTTATGATTGCCGTCGCTATTGAGCGCTGGGGGCTGCACCGGCGTATTGCGCTGCATATCATCCGCCGGATAGGCAGTAGTATGAGCCGGCTGGTACTGGGTTTTATGCTCGCCTGCGGTTTTTTGTCGATGTGGATTTCCAATACGGCTACCGCTGTAATGATGCTCCCTATCGGTACAGCTATTTTGTCGGGCCTGGAGATGCAGACGGGGCTGGAAGCAGCGGTGCGGGAGCGCTTCAGCAAAGCCTTGCTGCTGGGTATTGCCTACAGCGCTTCTATCGGCGGTATTGCGACCCTGATTGGCACGCCGCCCAATTTGGTGCTGGCAGCGGTAGTACGGGAGCTGTACGGGGTGGAAGTCAGTTTTGCCCGCTGGATGCTGTTCGGCCTGCCTATTGCAGCTGTACTGCTGTTGTTATGCTGGCTCTACCTGACGCGCATCGCATTTACCGTAAGGGGGCAGCAACTGCCCGGCGGCGCGGCGGAAATCGAACGGCAGCTAGCGGAGCTGGGGCCGATGAGCGGAGAGGAGAAGCGGGTGCTGATCGTATTTGTGCTCACGGCGCTGGCTTGGGTGAGCCGCTCTTTCCTGCTGGAGAAAATCCTGCCGGGTATTAATGACACCGTCATCGCGATTGCCGGAGCGCTGGCACTTTTTGTCTGGCCGCCGGTAAGCCGGGAGCGCGGCCCTATCCTGGACTGGGAGTCTGCGGTCAGGCTTCCCTGGGGCATCATTCTGCTGTTTGGCGGCGGGCTGGCGCTGGCGGCAGGCTTTGAAGAAAGCGGGCTGGCAGCCTGGCTGGCCGGGCAGATGAGCGGGCTGAAGGGTGTCGGGCTGGCCTTTCTGCTGCTGGTGGTGGTCGGCAGCGTCAACTTCCTTACTGAAATCACTTCAAACGTAGCTACCACCTCAATGATCCTGCCGGTACTGGCACCGATGGCGGTGAGCCTGGGCACACACCCCTACAGCCTGATGTTCGGAGCAACTATCGCGGCTTCCTGTGCATTCATGCTGCCGGTCGCCACGCCGCCCAATGCGGTGGTTTTCGGCTCGGGCCATCTGCGTATACCGGATATGGTGCGTACGGGCTTGTGGCTCAACGTACTGTCTATCGCACTCATACTGCTGGCGGTCTTCCTGCTACTGCCGTGGGTATGGGGGATTTCGCTGGCCGGGAGTATGGGGTGAGGGGAAACGGGGCATTCGCCCGGCAGAGATCAATCGTCTGCTTTTTGACTTTTAAACCGGGGCTATGTCAAACCAGAGCTTTTATAATTAGACGATTTGACTTATCTTGAAGATGTAATTAGTATGCTATGAATAGTAATTTGGAAATAAAAGGAGGAATCCTGGAAATGATCGCCAGTATAGATGACCCGGAATCTCTTCAGGACTTAAGGCGATTGATCCTTGAATTTATGGGGAATCAAGTTCAGGAATCCGATTATTGGGAGGAAATGAGCGATTTGGAAAAGGGCGAATTGGAAGAAGCCTTGCTTGAAAGCGAAGACGATGCTAACCACGTTGACCATGAACTAGTGATGGAAAGGTATAAAAAATGGTTAGAGAAATAGTATGGAATAAAAAAGCAATAACCTCCTTGGATGAGATTCTGGGTCATTTGGAGGAATATCACTCCGAGTCAGCCGCCGAAGACTTCGTACGAAAAGTTTTTGCGCTCATCGAAAAACTTCGCAGATACCCTGAGATTGGTCGTCGGACAAAAATCAAGAAGACGGTAAGGCAGTACAAAGTGGATAAGTCAAGGAAATTGTATTATCGAAAATATGGGAGGAAGCTGATTATCGTTTATTTTTTTGATGAACGAAGAAATCCTAAGCTTAACCCATATAATTGATCAAGTCTTAAGCAGAAATAGAAAAACTTCCGGAATGAGCAGCAGGAAGGTGCTCAGCCGAAACCACTCCTATCCCTCCATCTGCTGCTCTATTCCATAATCCGTCCTTACCACTTTTTGTTTACGCGTATGGGCCCGGATCGCCAGGTTGCGCTGCAGGCTCTCTTTGGTTTTGTAGCCGCGGGCGTGGTCGAGGTGGAGGACGACCGCGCGGTGGCGGATTTGCTTGCCGCGGATGCCCATATTTTCCAGCCGTTCGCCAATTTCCCGGTCGGGCCCGCCGTAGCGCATGCGCTCATCGTAACCATTGACGGCGAGGAGGTCCGCTTTCCAGGCGGAAGTATTGCAGTTATTGAAGGTAGCGCCGGTAGGCGTGATGAAATCCAGGAAGCGGCCCCAGCTTTTGGAAGCGGAGAGCTTGCGCCGTTGTGACCCGCCGAGCGGGCCTTGCGCCTGCAGCCACCTGGGGTCGAAGCAGCGGCCGGTGGCAATATCTTCTTCCTGTATGGCTTCGCTTGTGGGCATGGGCAGTTTGCAGTAGCCGCCGGAGAGGAAGCGGCCCTTTTCCAGATGCTGCAGATGGGTGGAGACAAAATCGCGGCGCGGGATGCAGTCGCCATCGGT
>CAJXXJ010000212.1 GCA_913062745.1 uncultured Phaeodactylibacter sp. | reverse complement strand
ACCTACGAGTTTCAACAGGATGAAGACGAGCTGGAGGAGGAAGGCGCTTCTTCCGTACGCCACGATTTTCAGCTGGAGGCGCGATACAACCGCTCTGCCAAAACTTCTATTCAGGCGCGGGCGTCCTTTGTCGCGGTCAACTTTGAGGGGCAGCCCAATTCCCCCGTCGGCTTTGCTATCCTGAACGGCCTGCAGGCTGGCGACAACTTCCTGTGGACGCTGAGCCTGGACCAACAACTGGCGCGCAATATCCAGCTGCGCATCAGCTACGAGGGGCGTAAGACGGGGACGGCACAGGTGGTGCATACCGGCCGGGCGCAGGTGGCGGCTAATTTTTGAATTAGAGTGTAGAGACTTATCCAAAAAAAGAGATGCTAAGGTTGATTTTATCTTTTTTTTTTTAAGTTCGTAATTCAAGATATCTCAACACATAAAAAATTGATTATGAAGCGCTTGATTACGCCGTTTTGTTTTGTCTTATTGCTGTTTCTCGCAATATCTTGTGATAGTGCAGAGAAGATAAATCCTGATGCTAAAAAAGATAACAATTCTCAAATCGAGTTAAGAACCACTTCGCATTTTCCGAACGCAGTTGGTGAAATCGTGAATGGAAATCCAGAACTCACGGCTATCATTAGCGACATTAAACAAAATTGGTCTGACTTTTTACTGGATAAATCGGGTCTTTCGTTGGATTTTGACCAATTGGAAATAAGAACATTCAACAATAGGTATTATTTGCATGGAACCGATTTTGATACGGGAACTTCAGCTATAGAATTAGTGGTGGAGAATGGTAACATATATGAGGCTATGATAGACGGTGGTGGTAAGACGGTTACTTGTTCCGGCTGCACCAGCACTGGTCCAAATTCATCGGGAGAGTGTGATGTCAAAGGAAATAAAGATGGGTGGTACTGTACTAGTTGTAGTGCAGGTGATTGTATAAAGGAAACTACGATAAGCTTCTTGACGGGAGGAATTTTAGAGTATTCTCATTAAGACTAAATTTTCATTTAGCCCGCTAAACTCAAATTTAGTGACTTCGCCAGAGCCATAAATCCTTGATTTTCATGACGAAACCGCTCCAAACATGCTCTAAAGGATGCCAACATGGCATCTCTAAGCGTAAAACGTTAGACCTAGATTTCGTCGTAGTCGCTACAAGTACACCGATGTTTGTAGCGACGACGTATTTATGATCTCAAACTCCTCCTGATACTGGGTGTGGGTAATGTTTGAAAATAGTTCATGCTTTACTTTCGTTTCAGCGGTCAAACAAACGTTCAAAAGATTCAAGAGACAATGAGGTTGACGTTGTTTTTTGTCTTTAGAGAATTCCCCCTAATTTCCAACCAATAGGTTTTACCTCGCATTCATCCGGATCACCGGACAAATGATCTCCTCCAGGCTGATACCTCCGTGCTGAAAGGTATTGCGGTAGTAATTGTTGTAGTAGTTGTAATTGTTAGGGTAGAGGAAGTATTTATCCTCTTTGGCAAAAATAAAGGTAGAGCTCACATTCGGCCGCGGCAGGCCAGCCTTCTTGGGGTCGCGTACATCGAGCACATCCTTACGGTCGTACTGCAGGTTTTTGCCCACTTTGTAGCGCAGGTTGGTGGTCGTGTCGCGGTCGCCCACTACTCTTGACGGGGTGTTGACTCGTATAGTGCCGTGATCTGTGGTGACAAACAGCCTTGCGCCCCGCTCCGCCGCGGTCTGCAGCGCTGCCCAGAGCGGAGAGTTCTCAAACCACGAACGGGTCAGAGAGCGGTAGGCCTTTTCATCGCTGGCCAGTTCCTTCAATACTTCCATTTCTGTGCGGGCGTGGGACAGCATATCGATGAAATTGTAGACGATAACGGTCAGGTCGTTGTGCAGATAGTTGAGCAGGTTGTCTGCCAGCTGCTTAGCGTGGGTGACGTTGGTTACTTTGACATAGTCAAATTTCATTTCTTTACGGAAAGTACGGCCGATCAGCTCATTGAGCAGGTCTGCTTCGTGCAGGTTTTTTCCACCCTCGTCGTTGTCGTTTTTCCACCACTGCGGATAGTGCCGCTCGATATCAGCCGGCATCATGCCGGAAAAGATGGCATTACGGCTGTACTGTGTTGAAGTGGGCAGAATGCTGTAGAAAAAGTCCTCTTCCTCCACCCGGTAATATTCGGTGAAAATCGGCTCCAGCATCTTCCACTGATCGTAGCGCAGGTTGTCGAGCAGCAGCAGGATGTTGGGCTGTTCGCTATCGAGTTTGGGAAAGACCTTGCTGCGCAGTAAGTTGTTGCTCATCGTCGGCCCGTCCTCGCCCTGCACCCAGTCCAGATAGTTCTTGATGACAAATTTGGAGAAGGCCGCGTTCGCTTCGCGTTTTTGGTCGGCGAGTATATCCCACATTGCAGTGGAATTGGACTCATCGATCTTGATTTCCCAGCCAATGATTTTGCGGTAGATATTCGCCCACTCTTCAAAACCGAGCCCGCTGTTGATTTCCATGAAGATCTGACGGAACTCCTGCTGATAATCGGAGGACGTCTTTTCCCGGACCAGCCGTTTGTTGTCTACGATTTTTTTGAGCGTCAGCAGAATTTGATTGGGGTTTACCGGTTTGATCAGGTAATCGCTGATTTGGGAGCCCAGTGCTTCCTCCATAACGTTTTCCGCTTCATTCTTGGTAATCATCACTACCGGCAGGTGCGGGCGCAGTGCTTTGACCTTGGACAGGGTTTCCAGGCCGGTGATGCCCGGCATGCTCTCATCGAGGAAGACGACATCGATGTTGTTGTTTTCCTCGCACTCATCGAGGGCATCGTGGCCGTTGGTAACGGTAATCACGTCGTAGCCCTTTTTTTCGAGGAACATGAGCTGCGGTTTCAGCAAGTCGATCTCGTCGTCTGCCCAGAGAATAGTGATTTGGTCCATGTAGCGGTTTTGGTTTTGCGGAATATATAGAAGAAGAACGCCCGAAAGCAGCAACCTTATTATATAGTTGGACGGGAAACTCTCCGCCTAATATACCGGCCACCGGGCCTAAAAGTTGGTCCAGGCTCCTTATTGTGCATAATTTTTGGCTCTACGCCCGGCAGGCTCAACCAATTGCGCTCCAATTGCTTTAATGAGTGGAAGAAGACCACTGCATGAAAAATAAAAAAATCCTCAACGACCCGGTTTACGGTTTTGTCGGTATTCCGTACGGCATCATCTTCAATCTGGTCGAACACCCTTTTTTCCAGCGCTTGCGCCGCATCAAGCAGACGAGCCTCACGCACCTGGTCTATCCGGGCGCGCTGCACACTCGCTTCCACCACGCCCTGGGGGCGCTCCACTTGATGCAGCAGGCTATAGAAGTCCTGCGTTCCAAGGAAGTGGACATTACGCCGGAGGAAGCCGAAGGCGTTTGTATTGCAATACTGCTGCACGACATTGGGCACGGCCCCTTTTCCCATACCCTGGAGCACACCCTCATGCAAGTCACTCATGAGGATATTTCCATCCATTTCATGGAAGAGCTCAATGATGCCTACGCTGGCCGCCTGGGCCTGGCACTGTCTATCTTCCGCGATGAGTACGAGAAGCCCTTTCTGCACCAGCTGGTATCCGGGCAGCTAGATATGGACCGCATGGATTACCTCAATCGCGATAGCTTCTTCACCGGCGTACACGAGGGCGTGATCGGTTACGACCGCATCATAAAAATGCTCGCTGTACGCGACGATGAGCTGGTGGTAGAGGAAAAAGGCATTTACTCGATCGAGAAATTCCTGATTGCCCGCCGCATTATGTACTGGCAGGTGTACTTGCACAAAACGGTGCTCTCCGCCGAGCGCATGATGATTGCGGCACTGCAGCGCGCTAAAGATTTAACCAGGGAAGGGGTGGAGCTGCCTGCTTCCCCGGCGCTGGCGTACTTTTTGCACAACGAGCCGGGGCCGGAAGATTTCAAGCGCCACCGGAAGGAGCTGCTGCAAAAGTTTTCCGAACTGGACGATTATGACATCATCGCAGCGCTCAAACGCTGGAAAGGTGTACCGGACCGGCTGCTGGCTTTTCTGTCGCGCGGGCTGATCGACCGGAGCCTGTTCCGCCTGGAGTTTAGCCATGAGCCCTTTTCGGAAAGCTACCTGGAGCAAATCCGGCAGGGGGTGCTGCACTGGAGCGGCCTGGGTGAAGAAGCCTTGCCTTACCTGCTCATTCAGGGGCAGGAAAGCAACGCCGCTTACCGCAAAAGCAAGGACGAAATCAAGATACTGCGCAAGGACGGCCAGGTAAAGCCAATGTCGGAAAGCACAGACTACGACTTGCAGTCCCGGGCTATACGCAAGCACTACCTCTGCTACCCCAAAGCCCCCTTTTATCAGCAGGAGTAAAAGTAATCCGCAGCACGGGAAACTAAGTGCATCTGCCGGGGGTTGATACCTACTCAACGCACAGTCACACAACTCATGGTTAAACCTACCGCATCTGAAGCCACTGCACCACCGGTGATGAATGAGAAGCTATTGCTCTTCTTACTGGCAGTCGTGCAGTTCACTCATATTCTCGACTTCATGATCATTATGCCGCTGGGCAAGCAGTTCATGCAGTTGTTTGATATCTCCCCGCAGCAATTCAGCCTCATCGTGTCCGTCTATGCGGGAAGCGCCTTTGTTGTGGGGTTTCCGAGTGCTATGATCATTGATCGCTTTGACCGCAAAAAGGCACTGCTGTTTGCCTATACCGGCTTTACGCTTGGCACCTTTGCCTGCGCGCTGGCGGGCGACTATTACCTCTTTTTGGCTGCCCGCAGCATAACAGGCGGCTTCGGTGGCGTGCTATCGGCTTTGGTGCTGTCTATCATCGGTGATGCGATACCGCTCAAACGGCGGGCAAGCGCGATGGGCGTAGTGATGACGGCCTTCTCTGCGGCCTCCGTGGTAGGCGTGCCGGTAGGGCTCTACCTGGCTGCGGAATTTACCTGGCGCATGCCGTTCTTCGTGGTCGGGGGTGTCGCAGCCGTGTTTTGCGTACTCATTTTTGTCTTTGTCCCTCCGCTGCGCCGACACCTGGACAGCGGGCTGGTGCAGCGTAATCCATTTCGGGTACTCGGCAATATTTTCCGGGATCCGAATCAGCGGATGGCGCTGCTGTTCACTATCGTGCTCATGCTGGGGCATTTCACCATCATCCCGTTTATTGCGCCTTACATGCAGCTGAATGTGGGCTTCTCTGATTATGAAGTTACCTACATCTACGCCATCGGCGGCACCCTGACCATCTTTCTGCTGCCGCTTTTCGGCCGGCTGGCAGACCGTTTCGGGCGGGCCCGGATTTTTACGCTGGCAAGCCTGGGCGCTTTGGCTTCTATCTACGTACTGACCAATCTGGATACCAACAGCATGGTGCTGGCGCTGTGCGTCACTTCCAGCTTTTTTGTGGTAGCCAGCGGCCGCAGCGTACCGGCTACCACCATGGTTACTTCAGTGGTGCGCCCGGAGAGCCGGGGCAGCTTCATGAGCGTGCGTACTTCTATCAATCAGGCGGCGATGGGGGCCGGCTCTTTCCTGGCAGGCATCATCATCGTAGAGCGGGCGGATGAGTCGCTGGGCAATTACGCTTACGTGGGCTACATCGCAATTGCGATGAGTGCGCTGGCTATACTGCTGGCCTGGAAACTCAAAGCAGTAGATGACAATTAGCGGCTAAGGGTAAGAGCTTCGCCAACAGGCTACTGACCGACAAAATTTGTGAAAACTCCTGGCTGGTTCCCGTTTGCCAGTTTTTTTATGCTATTTGCGTTATAGCCTGCAGGCAGGCGCCTGCGGCACCACCACAGAAACCAAAACTATGCTTTCACCAGTATATCAATTCATGGTCGATGCTGCCCTGCCGGATCAGCCCGGGCAGGAATTTATGGACCTGCTGCCCTATCAGCAGGCAGTAGTCGACCGCTACCTCTCAGACGGGAACCTGGTCAACTACGCCGTCTCAATGGAAAATGCCCGCCTGTGGGCTATCTTCAATGCCAATTCCGAAATGGAGGTATTGGAAATGCTGGCGGACTTCCCGCTGACTCGTTTTCTTGACCTGGAAGTCAACTTGCTTACCTCTTTCAATACTACCGAGGCCGAGCCTTCCTTTTCCCTGAACTGATCTTGTATGAAACGCACCAACAATATTCAACTGGCCGGTGCTTCCGGCCGGCCTTTTTTGCTTGATCTCATATACCGGGCAGACGGGAATTCGAAGCCCGTCGTTATTTTTGCTCATGGCTTTAAAGGCTTTAAAGATTGGGGGCACTGGCATCTGATTGGGGAACGATTTGCGGAAGCCGGTTTCGTGTTTATCAAGTTTAATTTCTCTCACAACGGTACCACCCTCGCCAAGCCTGATGAGTTTGATGACCTCGAGGCTTTTGGCCAAAACAATTACTCGCGGGAGCTAACCGACCTGCAGGCTGTGCTCACCTGGCTGCACCGGGGAGACAGTCAGCTGCCGGCTAAAGAGGCCGACCTGAACCGGATCCACCTTATCGGGCACAGCCGCGGTGGCCCCATTGTCCTGCTGCAAGCCCTTGATGATGAGCGTATACGGTCGGTTGCCACCTGGGCTTCCGTTGCCAGCCTCGCCTATGCCTGGAAAGACCAGCAAATGATCACAGACTGGGAAGAAAACGGGGTGTACCATGTGGTGAATGGGCGCACAGGGCAGGAAATGCCCATTTATTACCAAATGTATCAGGACTACATGGCCCGGCGGGAGGTATATGACCTTTCGCAGCGGCTGCCACAGCTCCGGCAACCGGCGCTGTTTGTGCACGGTACGCAGGACCCCGC
>CAJXXJ010000211.1 GCA_913062745.1 uncultured Phaeodactylibacter sp. | reverse complement strand
GGATGGCGGAACATGATACAGCGCCGCTTCGAAATGCCGGACGGGAGGCATGCCGATTTTGACGTGATTGGCAACGACACTTACGTCACGATCGCCGCCTTTACCAGCAACGAAGAAGCCGTGCTGGTCCGTCAGTTCCGTCCAGGGCCCGAGTGCATACTCACGAGCTTTCCGCAAGGCTACGTCGACCCCACCGAATCGCCGGAGGAGGCTGCCCGCCGCGAGCTGCTGGAAGAAACAGGCTTTGAAGCCGGCACTGTACAGCTGCTCAAGGAAATCCGCTCTGCTTATTCTACCGAACGCCACCTCTGCCTGATCGCTACCGACTGCGTCAAAGTCGCCCAGCAAAACCTGGACGAAGACGAGTTTATTGAGGTATTCACCTTGCCACGCTCTGCTTTCCGCGCGCTGCTCCACGACCCTGCTGACACGGCTTTCGCCAATGTAGATGCCGGCTACCTTGCTATGGATGCGATGGGCTGGCTGTAACCCCCTGATGATTTTGACTTTGCAACGATGCTCCGCATCAAGATTGGGGGTATTCGGAGTACCTGCCTATTCCGCGCAACCCGGCAGAGCCGCATGTTATCCTATAGGCTTCTCGAAAAAGAAGTTTTCCAATTGGGTTTTGCTTTGAGGAGGCACAAAACCGACCATCGGGCGGGTTTTGGGGCTTATCAAGGCAAAAGCTAACAGAGCAATTGGAAAACTTATTTTTGCCCCACTACTATGTGTACGCTTTAGCGAAAAACTCCAAAGCGACAACCTGGTTTGCACCCGACCCACTCAGGCCGAATAAAGCACTAATTACGGGTGTAAAAAAAGCCAGCCACCGAAAACAAACTTCCGGTGGCTGGCTTTTTTATTCCGTCCCCATTGATACTACGGCTTCGCGTAGTCCGATTCCGAACCTTTCAAATATTTATTGAACCACCCCAGCATCCGCAGGGAATAGTCAAGGCGGGCTGAAGATTTGCGGTTGCCGTGCCCTTCACCCGGATACAGGACCAGGCGCACCGGCGTATCCGTACGGGTGCGGAGGTGCCGGTAAAGCTCTACTGACTGGCTGGGGTCCACCCGGGTGTCTTCAGCACCGGTCATAATCAGTAGCGGCGTTTCCGACTGATCAGCGTAGTAAATCGGGCTGCGCTCCAGAAAAAACTGGTAGTCTTCCCAGATGCGCTTACGGGCGTGCACCAAATACAGCTCTTCAGGAATATCCGTGGTGCCCCACTTGGAGATATTATTGCTGATGCCCACAAACATCACACCCGCAGCAAAGCGGTCTGTATATTTAGTAGCCATCCACCCGGTAGCGTAGCCGCCGTACGAGCCGCCGGTAACGCCCACTTTTTCTTCATCGATATCGTAATTGTCGATCAGATAATCCACGCCATCTACGATATCATCAAATTCTGCGCCGGCCGGGTCTCCCTGGCTCGACATAGCAAATGCAACGCCGCGCCCGGTACTGCCCCGATAATTGGGGTAGAATACGTAGTAGCCTTCCGCCGCGGCCATCTGCCCGGCTGTGGAGTATTGCGTCAACCAGCCGTTATCGTAATGCGACTCCGGGCCGCCGTGCACCACCGTGATGAGCGGGTAGGATTTCCCGGTTTCCTTGTTGAGCGGATGCATCAGAATGCCCTGTATTTCCTGCCCGTCCCGGGCATCGTAGGTAATAACTTCCTGTTTAGCCAGCTCGCGCTCTGCCAGCCAGGGGTTGCTCATGGTGATACGCTGCGCTTCTGACATATCTGCCGGCACTACAAAAGCCTCACTCGGGAACTGACCGGAGCTCGCGGTAAATGCCATGGCGCCGTTCGATGCCAGGTCCATGGATTCCAGATTCAGCCCCTCGGTCTTATCGTGGCGTTTCAGATCGGAGCCATCTGCGTCCATAGTACCCATAAAGGAGTGGACCCCCTCGCTGGCCACGAACATGATCTCTCCGTCACCGCTCCAGGCAAAATCATCGAATTTCCATTCGGCGGCGGGGCGCAGGATTTGGGGCTCTCCGCCGTCTTTGTCTACGACAAACAGCCGGCCGGCGATGGGATCATTGATGGTGGCGCCGGCTATCATACCCAGCAGCTCACCGTCCGGACTCCACGCAAAGTGGTCCAGCTTACCGGCGTGGTCTACTTCGCCGATTTTTTCGAGGCTCTCGGCATCCAGTATTTGAATGCGCTGTTTCATGTAAAAATCGTCTACAAAAGGTGTGGGCGACGTAGCAACTGCAATCCGCTTGCCATCCGGGCTCCAGGCCATGCTGTGGTAGTCGCCGGGCAGGCGCATACGTTTGGGTTCGCGGCTGTCCCATTCCATAATATAACCCACCGAATAGGAAGGGTTCTCTTCGTAAACGATAGGCTCGTAAGGAAGGTCTACACTTTTCTCTTCCTCTCCCTCCGGACCTTCAGCTGTAAAAGCCAGGTGGCTGCCATCCGCTGACCAGGCGTAAGCGGAAATGGCTGTTTCGTGCTCGTAGATTTTCTGCGCTTCGCCTCCTCTGAGCGACATCTGATACAGGGCGGTGTTGCGGTCGCCTTCCAGCTTGGCGAGGAAGGTGATCGCATCCGTTCCCGGCCTGAAGCTGACAGAGCGTACCGTCGTGCGGGTAATGAAAGGAATAGCTGTCCCGTTTTCCAGGCTGTAGAGGTAAAGGTGATAGCTGGCAGGCCGGTTTTCCTCATAAGGGTTGGCCGGCACGGCTTTGGTGTAGGCTACGTGCTGCCCGTCATCGGAAATATCGGCCGATATAACCGTCTCCATTTTTGCGACATCTTCCGGGCTTATCCCCTGCTGCGCCGTCACACTCAGAGCGCTGCCGAAAAACAATAAGAAGATGAGTACACTACGCAGCAGACTGTTGCTCAGAGACCTCCCGGCCTGCAGCCCGTCGGCGGGCAGAGTACGGTGGGGTGCCCCAACTTCTTTTGGGGACTTCTTCATCGTTGGTATAGATAAGTAATGGATTTTCATAGTGGGAGCTTGTTTTGTTTTCTCCCACAACAGGCGATTCCAACTACATGTTTTCTCCCTCTAACGCGGCGCCCGGTATAGCCGCAGCCCTAACCAGTGCTGTGGAGAAGCGGTCTTAGGGTTCTTCAATCGTGACTGCCGCAGCTGCAGCAAGGCGCTTTCCCAGTCCATTTGGCTCCCCCGCTCGTAGAAAGCTTTCCACTCCGCTGCCGGCAGCTCTTTCTGCGCGAATACCAGCTGTTGTACGCCGGCGAAGCCAAATGCCTGCATGACCAGTGGCTGCATAGCTGCGGGCACCTGTTCTACCACAGCCGCCTGCGCAGCCGTCGGGCGGTCCTTCAGTTCGGAAAGCCGCAGCCAGCCGTCCGCTGCCGCAGCCCCTTCGGCCTGTGCCAGCAAAAACCCGGACTCAGACGAGATAAGCGGCTGTCGGAAAACGGGAGCGTTAAAATGCAGCCAGTCCGCCTGCCCAGCCGCTTTACGCAAAGTAGTCTCCGTGGCGGATGCGCCGGTAAGTACCCGGGCCTCGAACCTGGTTCCGAGCTCATCTGCATACGATATAAAATTACTGGCCATCGCCGGCTGCGGCCTGATATTACCTTCCGGGCCCACCGCTGCATAATTAAAAATTTCAGCCTCTTTTGCCGGAAGGCCTGTTACCTGGCTGTAGGCGCTATCTGCCTCAAAGCCAGGCAATACGCCCAGCCATCGCCCTTGCGTAAGTGCTTCGGGCGCTTCTCCGGCTTCCCCCGGGCGCAGGGTGTAGCAAAGTTGCTGCTGTGCTCCCAGAAAATCCAGCCGGTGCCACTTCACCCACCATTTTCCAGGTGCATCGGTGAGCAGCCATTCAACCGGCAATTCGCGGACGGGCCCCAAAGCAGACACCCTGAGCGACTGCTTTTCCTTGATAACAGGAGCCAGTGGCTGCAGCAGGCGCTCAGATACCGCCCAGGCTGCTTTGCTAAAGGCCTTTGGCTGATCATTTTCAACCGCACTGCGCATGGCTTGCAAATCGAGCTGCTGACGGGACGCTCCCAGTGATTCAGCCGGGCTCAGATACGCATGAACCAGCGGCGAGGCCCCCGCGCCACTTGCCTTTTCCGCGGACGGGTACTCCTGTTGGGATAAAGCAGCCCCGGACTGCCCGGCATCCATCGCTATGCTGACTAAAAATACTTTGCCCTCATACAGCGCAAGCAGCGCTTCCTGTTCTTTCATCTTAGCCTGCAGGCTGGGGTAATGCAGGGCGGCACCACTCAGCCCGGCATACGCTTCCTGCCAGGCCTGATGCTGCTCAAACCGGTGGGCACGGTCGAGTAGCTGCAGGGCTCGCAGTTCATAATTTTTGTTACCGCTGCTTTCTGCCAGCCACAAGGCAGCAGCGATGCCTAAGTCGTAGAGAGATGAGTGAGAGCGCAGCGATATCGCCCGCAGGCGCTGTGGGCCCGAAGCTGCCAGGTAGGATTCCAAAAGCTGCAGGCCGCGGTCAGCGCAGTACAAGGCTTGCTCCAGCAGGCTGTCTGAGGGTTCAGCCTGATGATTGGCCAAGAGGGTAAGTGCCTTCAGCTCGAATGCACGGATGAGCAAGCTGCTGTCCGTGACGGCGCGCTCCGCCGGGTTGTCTGAGAAGCTGCGGGGCCGGAATCCCCGCACAAGCTGCATCAAAGCGGCCTGAATACGTTCCCGGGCAGCGCCATCACCCTGCAGCATCAGCGCCTCTGCCGCCCGCAGGTGCAAGGCAGCCGGGAAAACTGCACTCCGGTCCCATTCAGCACGCAGCCCTTCATCGGCGTAGGAAAGGGCCGCCGGGAAATCCCCGTCGAGCAGAGCCTGCTCCGCCAGCAATTGCAGCACCCGGCCTTTTTGCCGGTCCCCATCCGCCAACTCCAAAGCCGTCTTCAGGTAGGCGGTGGCGTTTTCAGAGGAACCGCTGCGGACTGCCAGCTGTGCTTTTTGTAATAAAATCGGAAATTGCGCAGGCGCATTAGCCCCTTCCAGCACTTCGACAATAAGCTCTGCCTGCTCATTGCATACCCGGGCAGCATCGAGCTCCACGGCCTGCAGGTAGGCAGCGCCCATAAGCCGCTGTACTTCTGCGGGGAGGAGAGGGTCGTCAATAAAGGGAAATTGGGCAGCGCGCTCCAAAGCGGCCAGGCTGGCAACCGGATTGGCCCGCAGCAGCTGAAGGTGCCCCTCCAGCAAGTGGTTTTTGCCCAGCTCTTCCGCCGCCAACTGACGGCGCAGCTCCATTGACCGCTCGTTGTACTGCCGCGCACTGTCCAGCTGCCCCTGATACATGGATACCTGGCCCAGTCGGTAGTAGGCATCGCCGATGTCATACTCCCGGTACGGATACCGGCTGATGAACATCCGCAGGTTTTCTTCGGAAAGGCGGTAATTCCCCTCTTCCAGCAGGCGGACAGATAAATCCATTAAATCACCGGGCGATTGGGCCATGAGGCGCAGGCCGGTGGCAAGCAGAATGATTAGTGTGAGTCGCATAGACGCTTGGATCGGTATTGTTAGCGCCGCTAAGGTATTGGAATTTTGCTAAAGTGGTGATGTCAGGGGGTTGCTTTGATTAATTGGCGGACCAACTGCCGCCCCTGCAGTTCTACAATCAGGATATACGGCCCGGCGGGTAATTGCTGCAGCGCCAGCGGCTCGACGGTACTCCCGGCAACCCACCTCCGCTCCTGCAACAGGGTGTGCCCCAGCATATCCATTACGCGCAGGCTTACCTGCTCGCTCCCGGTAAAATCAAACTGCAGGAATACCTCCCCGGTAGTGGGGTTGGGAAATACCCGCAGCGGCTGAGCCTCTTCCAGGTCATTCGTATTGGCAGGCGGACTGCTGTCGACCACCGTCAGCGTGTAGGATGCAGCCTGTGCACAACCATCTGCGGTTTCCACCCACAGGCTTATCTGATAGGTGCCGGTGTCACTATAGGTATGCAAAGGTTCCGGCAATTCGCTGACCTGTCCGTCTCCGAAACTCCATTGGTAGCTCAGGACCTCGGCGCCGGCCTCGGCCGAAAACTGTACAGCAACGTCATCCACAGCCAGGTCAATTGAGCTTGCCGATGCGTTTACTTCCAGCCCTTCAGCCGGAATGCCCGGCAGTACTTCCACAGGTACCGGCGTACGGCCACAGTAGTAATCATACGAGATTTCCCAGTCATAGAAGTAAGGATAAATCTCGTTGCCATCTGTGGTGTCCACCTCTATACGCGCTACGTTGGGCACCGTAAAGACGGCTTCTTCCGCCAGCGGGTGATACGCCAGAGGGGTCCCGGCGACATAGTACAGGCGGTAAACCTCGCCGCCCTTAAAATCAAAGTCCAGGTCTACCCGCTGCGGGCCGGGCTCTTCTACCTGAATCAGTTGCAAGTCGCCGCCGACCCCTTCCTGCCGCAGCAGTACGCCCCCACTATGCTGAAAATTCACCATAACTGATTCCAGCCGGAAGTCATGCTCCGCTACTATGGTAAAGTAGGACTCTTCGCTGCGGAAACCGGCAATATCTGAGGTGCTGAACGGCGCGGCCGCAGATGCTTTCTGCCGAACAGCCATGTATACGGTAGTATCCGATTGCAGCCCGGCCAGTTTCAGCCAGTTGCCTTCCCCCAGCAACGAGCCCTCCTGCGGGGCGTCGTACCAGCGGACCAAAGCGGCAGTATCTGCAGTGCTTTGCACGATCATATCCGCACCTTTACAAGCCGGCAGCGCAGTCGGCAAGCCAGCCGGAAGTGGCCCTTCAGGAATCACGTTCAGGCTCGTTTTTAGCTGATTATCCAGACTGCGGCTATCTGTATCGCCGTTGGCCCGAA
>CAJXXJ010000210.1 GCA_913062745.1 uncultured Phaeodactylibacter sp. | reverse complement strand
GCCAGGCCAATAGACTTTCTCATCCGGCCAGGTATGGACGAGCTGACCGCAGTTGTTGAGTAAAAAAACGTCAGACTGGCGGTGGGGGAAAATCAAATTATAACCTAATTGGCTCTTAGAGAAATCATTGGAAAGCAGGCCTACCGTATTTTGGGCCAGCAGCCCCTGCAAGCCGAGAAAAAGCGCAAACAGCGTTGTGATATAAGTTTTCATAAGCACAAAGATAATTGCCAGTTCCTAAAAATGAGTATGCCGTATTCATGAGGATAAATACGGCACACTCCATTGTAAACTAAATCAGGGTCGGATTAATCCAGCGGCGGCCAGTTAGAGCCATCCGGGCGGGTCAGTACCGTAGTAGCAAACTCACCGTAGGTATTGCTGTAGCTAAGGGTCATCTCTGAACCACTGATTTCATCAACGGTCAGCGTCCAGGTATCGCCGTACGCGTCTGTTCCTTCAATCAGGAAGCCGTTGCACTCATCAGACTGCGAGCACTCATCGCAGGCAGCGGTATCGGTGTAGCGGACGATTTGCAGGGTGCCCCAGTTTGCCGGCGCGAAGCCGTTGTAGCAAACGTTGTAGGAACCGAAGGAGAAATCATCGAATACATATACACCAGGTGATGGTTCTGAGATAGTCACCGTACCGGTCACCGGGTCAGAATCACAGAATGTATTGGTAGTCACGTACTCATATGTACCTGGCACCTTCGTGGAGCAGCTCACCGGAAGCTGTACGGTCTTGCCCGTTCTGTACGTTCCGGAAGGCGTCGTAACTTCGAAAGAGAAAACGAAGCTGTCCCCTACTTTCAGGTCGTTGATCCCCACGCCGGTACCTTCCACTGCGTCCTGCAGAGATACCTCAAAAGTGGTAGGGAAAGAAGACACCACAGCATGCTCGATTTGTCCGGCATTATTCAGGTTCTTCAGAATGCGGACTGAAGTCACTTCTTCTCCCAGTACAGCCATATCGAAGGAAACCGGTGCATCCGGTGCTCCGGTATCGAAGAAGTCCGGAGAAGGTGCACCCGGAGAAACAACTGCTCCCTCAGTGGAGAACAATTCCGGTGCATCCGGTGCCAGATCTACCTCATCCTCACAGGACTGAAACAGGAAGCCCGACACAAAAAGCATTAAAAGTGGAAATAGTATTTTTTTCATCTTTTCAGATTTTATAGACTGCTTTCGCACCGGACCTGAAAGCCCGACAGCAGCCGAAAGAGGAGCAGCCGGGCAGGGCGAGGATAGGATACGACCTGCCTTGCTGCTCCTGTCGTGTTCAACAATGATTATTCAAAAGCCCAGAGCGTCGCATTCAGCAGCCCACCACCCTGACGAGCACGGGCAGCGTCCACGTTTTCACGGTTGGTCTGCGTTTCGCTTACCGGGTACAGATAGCGCTGTACGATACCACCGCCCGGGTTCAGGCCGTCCGCCTCTCCGCCAGGAACGGGTGTCAGTACCGGGTAACCGGTACGGCGCTGATTGGCCCACGCCTGATGGAAATTGTGGCCGTAGTAGGCAACGTAGGCTTCATTGATAATCTGCTCCAGCTTTTCGTCAAAGGAACCAGATACCTGGCCATTGGCAGCGATGTAATCCATCACTTCAGCAGACATCAGGTCCAGCTCCACCAGCTCCATGCTGGCGGTGATAGCTGCAGTCAGTGCTTCGTTCACATCCGCATCTGCGGCGCCGGTGCGCAGCAGCGCTTCTGCTTTCAGGAACATCAGCTCTGCATAGGATACCAAAGGAATGGCGGCATCATCCCGGCCCCAAACGAGGTCCGGATTGCCCAGCTCCCAGTACAGCCAATTTGTCCCGTCAAA
The DNA here is from genome assembly GCA_913062745.1 of uncultured Phaeodactylibacter sp. GTDB lineage: Bacteria > Bacteroidota > Bacteroidia > Chitinophagales > Saprospiraceae > Phaeodactylibacter. The sequence goes on along the minus strand of CAJXXJ010000210.1, from coordinate 4,993 downwards.
GATTGCATACTTAGTGAGGCGTGGATCTGCATTATCTTCCAGGCGCTGTGCGAAGCCTTCGTTGAAGGTCAGCGTATTGGTACGCTCGCGGCCAAACTTAGCAAGCGTCCAGTTCTCTGTCTCAGCAGTGCCAAAGACAAAAGTCGCCTGCTCTGCTGAGCTGGCCATGGCCGCATCGATCAGGGTAAGTACTTCCGCCGAGCGGTCCTGCCGCTTCTGTGTCTGCATCAGATAGCGGGCTTTCAGGGCATTTGCGGTTTTGACCCACAGCGCGGCGTCACCGCCGAAAACCAGATCACCGCCAACGTGGCCGCCTTTATCCGCGTTGAAAGCTACAATAGCTTCATCGAGCAGGCTCTGTACCTCCGCGTAGATACTCTCCTGAGCATCGTAGGAAGGCTTCAGGAATTCTGTGCCCTGAAAAGCTTCAGAGTAGGGAATATCACCAAAGTAGGAAGTGGCATCTCCCATAGCGGCAGCCAGGAAAAGCTTGCCAAGGCCCTCGTAGAACGTATTGCCGTCCTCTACTGCCTTATCAATCATCACGATCGCGTCCTTCATGGTACCTGCGTAAAGGCCGGTACGCCAGTAGTTGTCCATCGCATCTTCGCCGATAACATTGGCAGCGTATGCCAGCTGCTGAGCGTCAAAGCCTGTAAGCTGCTGCATAACGATACCTGCTACGCGAGTGGGATTAGAGCCCTCATTGCGATAGTGACCCGCCTGTACGATCGGAGCCATCAGGCTCAGGTCTGCGTCACTTAGACGAGTAGGGTCTTCATTGACCTCCGTGAGATCCTCGCAGGAAGAGGTGGAAAAGGCCACCATGAGTAGAGCGAGGAGCATGAATAATATATTACGCATGTTTGGTTCGGTTTAAGTTTGTTAGAAATTAGCCCGCAGCGTTGCCGCATAGCTTCTGGTGTTCGGCATATTGAAATAGTCCAGGCCGATACCGTTGCTGGCGCCTGTCAGGTTCGTTTCCGGATCGATGCCCGGGTAGTCTGTATTCAGCCACAGGTTACGGCCCGTCAGCGCGATGCTCATATTCTCCACCTTGCCTTTGAACACAGATTTCGGAATGGTGTAGCTTAGCGTCAGTTCACGCAGGCGTACCCAGGATGCATCGTAGATGCTCATTTCGCTGATACCGCCGAATCCGTAACGTACGCGGTAGTAGCTACCAAGGCCGGAAGTGGGATCTGCCAAAGGAACTGCGATGTCGTTAGGTGTACCGTCCGGTAACAGACCATCAAAAACAACGACATCACCCCGCTCGTCTGCAGAAACCTGAGACGTACCGAAGTAGTCGATAATGCCACAGGTACCACACCATACATCACCTCCCTGACGGATGTCAAGCAGTGCAGACAGGCTTACGCCTTTGTAGCTAAAGGTATTGCGGATACCCAGCAGAAAGTCCGGGTTCGGATCACCCAATGCGCGCTTGGATGGGTCTACCAATGGCCAGCCATCCGCACCAATCAGCAGGTTGCCGTCGTCATCGTAGCGGAAGCCATCACCGTAGATCGCACCGAAGGGCATGCCCACTACTGCTTCTGAAGAAGTGGAGGTAAAGCCAGCCAGGAAGATATTGTCCACATCTTCGATCAGCTCTTCCACTGTATTTTCGTAGTGGGTGAAGTTACCCACGATGTCCCAGGAGAAGTCCTGCCCTCTGACCGGTGTAGCGGTCAGGACAATTTCCACACCTTCGTTGGTGATACGGCCGGCGTTAAGAATGGCGTTGGTAAAGCCGGTAGTCGCAGAAAGCTGAACCGGGATGATCTGGTCAACAGACTCAGAATTGTAGTAGGTCACGTCAAGCCCGAGGCGGCCGCGCAGGAACTTGAATTCACCACCAATTTCGAGTGTAGTAGTGGTCTCTGGGGTAAGAATATTATTACCCAATTGTATATCCCGCTCGAATGCGTTCACTCCGAATGCCGGGAAGGTGATGCCGGAAATAAAGCCGTCACCGGTAGCCGCCGCCGCGTTGAAGTAGTTCTGCGTTGCGTAGATCGGTGCATCGTTACCCACTGCACCGTAGGAAACGCGCAGTTTACCGTAAGGCAGGATCGGGTTGTTCTGCATACCCAGTGCTTCGGTAAATGCAAAGCCTAAGCTGGCAGACCAGGACTGGAAGTCGTTATTGCCTTCCGGCAGAGTGCTTGTCCAGTCATTCCGGTAAGTACCGTTGATGAACAGGTAGTTGTTGTACGCCAGAGACACATCACCGAATACCCCCATCAGCTTACGGCGGCTGATGCCTTCAAAAGCCTGAATATCCGTAGCGTTGCTGATGTGATAGAAGTCCGGAGCAGCGAGCGTGTTACCTACTGCGCTCTGAGAAACTACATCGGTAGAGAAGTAGTTGTGGCCCAGGATAGCGCCCAGGTTCCAGCTGTCAGACAGGTCCTTATCCACCAGGAAAAGGAAGTCAGAGTTCAGGTCGCTGCTGGTAATGATTTCCTGCGTAACGGAACCGGCGATACGGCCCGGGATCAGGTCGATTGCAGAATTCCGGCGGTCGGAGTACTGGTCAAGGCCCAGCTTGTACTGAACGGTCAGCCAGTCGAGCAGCTCGTAGCGCAGGCTACCGTAGCCGATGAGGCGGTTTACATTATCCTGGAATGGGTTCTTGTTGATCGTCCAGTACGGGTTATCGTAAATACCAGCCCGGTAGGAACGCTGACGTCCATCCGGCAGCAGGTAAGTAGCCCGGTTGTCTGCCGCTTCCTGGCCAACGAGGCCATTACCCATATCGAAAGTAGGCGTATTCCGCAGCAGGCCGAGCATTACACCCCGCAGGTTGGAGCCCCGCTGAATCCGGAAACCACCGGAGTTCACGTAGTTGGCAGAACCGGAGATGGTCAGCTTGTCGGTCAGGTTTGCATCGAGCTTTACCTTTACGGAATTCCGCTCGAAGGTTGCATTGGGCACGATACCGTTGGAAGACAGGCGGCCGGCAGAAACGAAGTAGTTAATGATGCCGTTACCCCCCTGTACGGAGAGGTTGACGTCATAAGTATTGCCTCGTACGAAGAAGTCGTTCTGATCGTACGCCTGAGCAGGCATGCCATTGCCTTGTCCTACCGGTACGAGGCGGCCATTCTGATCATACGGGTAGTCAGAGCCATCAAACTCCAGATCGCTGATCGCCGGGCCCCAGCTGAAGCCTTCTCCTGTGTCAGGACCACGCCAGGTCGGAACGCCACCGATAGGCTGTCCCTGCGCGAAGGAGCTCTGCAGCTCGGGCATTTTGTTCACCTCGTCGACGCGGTAAGAGCTGGAGAAAGATACCCGCGGCTTGCCGGCTCTGCCCGACTTGGTAGTGATGACCACCACGCCGTTTGCGGCACGTACACCGTAAAGAGAAGTAGCGGCCGGGCCTTTCAGAATGGTCATATTTTCAATGTCATTCGGGTTGATATCGATGGCACGGTTGGACTGGTCCACCCCATCTACACCGTTACCAAATTCCGAATTGTCGATCGGCACACCGTCCACTACGAAGAGCGGCTGGTTGTTACCGGTCACGGACGTCGCACCCCGGATACGAATGTTAGCCGAAGCACCCGGCGAACCGGAGGAGCTCGTCACCGTTACACCGGCCACTTTGGAGTTCAGGCCGTTGACGATGTTCGTTTCCTGAGAATTGATGATGTCATCACTTTCCAGGTTTTGTACGGAGTAGCCCAGGCGTGCCCGGTTGGCCTCAAGGCCAATAGCCGTTACGACCACTTCTGACAGCTGCTCGGCGGACTCCTGCATGGTCACGTCAAGTACGTCAGATGGCCCCAGCTCTACTTCCTGAGTAGCAAAACCAGTGTAGGAGAAAATCAGGGTATTCACCCCTTCCGGCACTCTAAGAGAGTAGGTGCCGTCAATGTCGGTCACGGTACCGGAGGAAGTCCCCTTCGCCAAAATGGAAGCGCCAATCAGCGTCTCCCCTTCGGCGTCCGTCACCGTACCTGTAATGGTACGCTGTGCCATAACGGCTACAGCCCCTGCCATGACCAGCAGGAGAACTAGTGAGAGTTTTTTCATAATAACCCAAGTTTAAAATTGAATCAAAACGGATGTGAACCGCAGCGAGGCTGGCCAAACAGAATAAAGCCGCTAGTTGCAGTAGACAATCCAAATTTCATTTTCATACTACCGAAATACCTATGTGCTACATCGGCATTTCAACCGAAAGGTAAAAAAGAATTTTAATTGTCGGGAGCCCGTCAATTAAAAAAATAAAAAAAATGCCCGTTGACGTGAACAAAAAAAGCGGCAACTCCCAGTTAGAAGTTGCCGCTTCGTCAGCTTTTCAGAAAGCTATAGCATTGTGCTGCGCTTAGCAGTTGCAGCAGTCATTTTGATCCAGGTTCGGGTTCCGGTCTACGTCGCGCAGTGGCAGCGGCCATACGTCGTCGCAGGGGTCATAACCCAGCGGGCCCAGCTCCTCTACCGCACGGTCGCGGCGGCGCAGGTCCCACAGGCGGAAACCACCTTCTGCATTGAGCTCAATGAAGCGCTCCTGCAGAATGAGGTCCACGTAGTTATCAGCGGTCAGCTCCACATCATCCAGTCCGGCGCGGTTGCGCACCTGATTGAGCCACATGCTCGCCTCCATGAAGTCACCCTTTTCCGCAGCGCCTTCGGCAGCGATCAGTACCTGCTCTGCGTAGCGCAGGAAGTAGATCGGGTCTGTACCGGCACCAATACCGGCAAAGTCGTCATACTTTACAGAAAACGGTACGGTAGCGGAAGAGGTGTCGATAGACAGTGCAAAACGAGCGTCATTCGGCTCGAAGGCTGCGATCAGCTTCTGAGAAGGCTCGATAGAGTGGCGGCCACCAAACTCAGCAGGGCCGTAGAAGAAGTTCAGAGAGTTACCATCCACGGAGGTATATCCGAGGTAGAAAATCTGATCATCCAGGTAGTTGAAGCTGGTGAGGTCAAAGCCTTCGCCCAGTACTCCGAGGGCAGAGTTGTAAGCTTC
>CAJXXJ010000209.1 GCA_913062745.1 uncultured Phaeodactylibacter sp. | reverse complement strand
AAAATGGATGCGGAGTACTTCAAGATTCAGGAAGAGGCGGTCTCCGTAGTGAACCGCACCAAGCTGAACCCGGATAGCAAAGTTTGCGCGGTGGGCACCACTTCCATGCGGGCGATAGAGTCTGCTGTATCCGCGGAGTCCCTGCTGAAAGAAGCGGAAGGCTGGACCAACCTGTTCATCTACCCGCCTTACGAATTCAGCATTGCTGATGCGATGGTGACCAACTTCCACCTGCCAAAGTCGAGCCTGATGATTATGGTATGTGCTTTTGGAGGGTACGACCTCATCATGGAGGCATACAAGCAGGCCGTAAAGGAAGAGTACCGCTTCTTCACCTATGGGGACGCGATGCTCATTCTTTAAGCGAAATAAGAAAATTTTATATATCTTCATCGCTTGAAAAGCGTATCTGATTGGACAGGTACGCTTTTTTTAGTGATTTTGTAAATGATAACCCGCACTGCAAAATTTGGGGAGACCGGGTTGCTCTTTTATCGCCCGCCGCTGACTGGACTAAAGGCTTACGGGCCGAAAAGCAGCAATATCCTGTTTTCCCAGACCTCTTGCTGACGGGCTATCCCCAAATAAGCCGGCGGGCAGAGTTTCAGGCCAGAGCTCTGACCTAAACCGGCAACACAAAAACCTGGCCACTAAACCTCAAGCGCCTTGGTGCGAGCGGGCTGAACGGACGTGTAGCCAATCAGGCCCGGTGCCTTTATCGGTACCGAAGGCGGGGTACTTGAGCGTCAATTTATCAGGAATATGAACCGGATATTTGCAATCCTCCTTACTCTGTACAGCGCTGTACCCTCTTTGGCATACGAGGAGATCAGCGTAGATTTCTATTCCGAAACAGTGAAGCTGCAATTTGACAACAGCCTGCTTACCGTACAGCTGGCAGAAGTGGACGAACCGGAGCTACGCCGCTATTTCCGGGAGATGAGTACGATGAATTATAATCCGCTGCTGGCCAACCTGCAGCGCGTTAAGCGCCGGATGCGCCTCAACGACTGGCTTTTTTACCAACTCATACAAAAGACCCTGCAGGAAGCCATGCCGGAGCGCCCGGAGCGCGACCGGGTGCTGCTGAGCTGGTTCCTGATTTCCCGCTCCGGCTATGATACGCGGCTGGCATACACCGGGGAGGAAGTCTTTCTCTACGTCTATACGCAGGACGATATTTACGAGGCGCCGATGATTCAGGACGGGCGGCGTAATTTCATCAACCTTACCCGTATCCGGCAGGGGCGGGAAGCGCAACGGGCGCTTTATCTGCTTGGGCTGCAGCCCAACCCGAGCGGGCATTCCTTTTCCTTCATGCTGCAGGAGTTGCCGCTGCTGAAGCCGGAGCTTACCGAGGTAGAGCTGCGCTACCTGTATAAAGGTGAGTGGGCCGGGCTGACGGTGACCGCTGATGCGACTATCAAAGCGTATATGGATGAGTACCCGGTACTGTCAGAAAGCCAGTATTTGAAAATTCCTTTTTCTCCCTATCTGAGCAAAAGCCTGTTGCCGCATATGAAAGCGCAGCTGGCGGATAAAAATGAATGGCAGTCCACAGAGTTTATCGCTGCATTCACCCGCTCGGCTTTTGAGTACAAAGAGGATAAAGAACATTTTGGCTGCAGCAAGCCCATGGTGGCGGAAGAAGTCTTCCTCTATCCCTATTCCGACTGTGAGGACCGCACCGCGCTGTTTTACAATCTGGTCAGCGAGCTGCTGAGCCTGCCAATGATCCTGATTGCATACCCGGACCACCTGACGATGGGCGTTGCGCTGCCACAGTCAAGCGGCAGCAGCGTGCGGTACAAGGATAACAATTACTACATCTGTGACCCTACGGGCCCGATTGGCTCGCATGAGATCGGCCGGGTGCCTCAGGGTTATGAGCAGGCGGCCTTCAAAGTAATTGCTCACTTTCCCTAAATACCCGGCTTGTACTGCAAATAGCAGAACAAATATTTGGATAAATGAGCAGGTTTTTTACTTTTGCCGGAAGATAGGAGCGGCTTTTCTGGCTTCACACGGAAACTTTTTTGTGCCCGTATACATTACCACAATGCAATACCAAAGAGGCGCAGCCGTTAAGCTCGGTACCTACGCCTTTTTACTCAAATAAATTTGTCAGTTTATGTACTGGACTCTGGAACTTGCTTACCACCTGGAAGATGCGCCCTGGCCGGCCACCCGGGATGAACTGATCGACTACGCGATCCGTTCCGGCGCACCCCTGGAAGTGATCGAGAACCTTCAACAGATGGAAGACGAGGGTGAGGTTTACGAGGGGATCGAAGAAATCTGGCCGGATTACCCGCGCAAGGATGACTTCCTTTTCAACGAAGACGAATACTAGGGCAGCGGGCTGAAGTACAGCCCGCTGAACGAAACAATACGCTTTTCCCAAAAAGGTCTTGTGCTTATGGTACAAGGCCTTTTCGTGTTTGCAGGCGCGATTGTGTAAGATTTTCAGGGCTTTTTTTGGCGTATATCGGGAAAAAACGCATTTTTACAATGTCACAAATTTCTAACAAATAGTGCACAGTGCCTTCCGGGAAAACTGAGCCCCGAATACTGCAATAAACATGAAAAACCTAATCGAGATCGCTCGGGTAGTTACCAAACGAAAAGTACGCAAAATTGAAATCTTCGACGACTACGCGCTACGGCATAACAAAAGTAAATTCAACGAATTTTACGATGCGCTGCGGGATAACAAATTTAAAAACGACCGCGATGCCGCTGACAAGCTTTACGGCTGTAAGCCTACTGACCCGAAGTACCGGCAACTGAAGTCCCGCTTTCGCAAACGGCTGCTCAACACCCTCTTTTTTCTGGACATCAACCTGCCCAAAGCAGCTAACTACGACCGCGCCTACTATTCCTGCAACAAAGACTGGACGCTGGTCAAAACGCTGCTGTGGTACGATGCGCCCAACAGCGCAGCGCAGCTCGCCCGGCAGATCCTGACCACCTCGCAGAAGTACCAGTTTGCAGACTTCATCGTCAACAGTGCGCGGATACTGCGCGAGCAGGCAGCGCTCAGCGGCGATGAAAAAGCCTACGAAGAGTACGACAACTACATCAAAGAATACACACAGGTGCTCGAAGCTGAAATCCGCTCCGAAGAGCTGTACCAGCGGGTGATCATGAACTACTACAAGCCCTTCTCCAGCAACGAAGGCCTGGAAAACCAGATCAACGCCTACTGCGATGCGCTGATGAGCCTGTCCGAACAGTACAGCTCGCCCGTCATTTCCTACAATATGTATCTGGTTTGGATTTTCCGCTACGAAATGCTGCACGACTTTGAGACGATGCTGGCTGTCTGCGAGCAGGGCGAAACCTTTGTGGAAAATAACCCCGTCTACAAGCAGAGCAAAAAGATGGGCACCTTTCAGACCAAGAAAATGTCTGCGTACCTGCACATGCGCAACTTCCGCGACGGCCGCACCAACGCTGAGCGCTGCCTGCAGGAGCTGGAAGAAGGCAGCGACGACTGGTACACCTTTATGGAGTACTACTTCCTGCTCGCGATGCACACGGAGAGCTATGTGCAAGCCATTGCAATTTTCCGGAAGGCTTATGAGCACCCCAAGTTCCGCAAGCTGAAGAGCGAAGAAATAGAAAAGTGGCGGCTCTTCAATGGTTACGTTGCATACATCCTGCAGAGCGAGGGCCGCAACAACCCGGTATTCAGCCAGCAGCAGCCCAAAGACTTTAAGCTGGACCGTTTCCTAAAGACGGACCCGCAGTACAGCAAAGACCTGCGCAACTACGAAGTGCTGGCGCTGATCCTGCAAGTGCTTTTCCTGCTGGAGCAGAACAAATTCAGCGGAGCGCGGGACCGGATAGAGCGGCTGAAAAAGTACGCTACCCGTCAGTTGCGGAAAGAAGAATACTACCGCACCGTACAGTTCATCCGCTTGCTGCAACAATTCAACAAAGCGGATTTTCACCCGGAAGAGCTTTCCAGCACTGAGAAGTACCTCGACGCCCTGAAGGACCGGCCGTTCTTCTACCGGGGGCTGCCCATGGAGCTGGAAATCCTGCCCTACGAGCTGCTTTGGAAGCGCATACTACGGTACAGCCGCTAAACGCTGCGGGAAGCGAACACCCGAAAAAGCTTCCCGTTTTTATATCTTTACCGCCTGAAGGAAATAAGTTAGCCCGTTTGCTTCCCCTGGAATTTCAAAAGCCTCCAATGGCCTGACTTATTTCCGGCTTCGTTCAAAAGCGGCTAAAATCGAAAAAACTGCGAACCGTGCAAGACATCATCATCGCCATTGACGGGCACTCTTCTTGCGGAAAAAGCACGCTGGCTAAATCTCTTGCCAAAGCGCTGGGCTATACCTACATTGACTCCGGTGCGATGTACCGGGCAGTCACCCTTTATTTTTTGAGGAATGATATTCAGGCGGAAGCCGGCAGCAGAGTGGATGCCGCGCTGCAAGACATACATATCAGCTTTAACAAGCGCAACGAGACGCTGCTCAACGGCGAGAACGTAGAGGAGGAAATCCGGCAGATGAAGATCTCCCGTTACGTAAGCGAAGTCGCTGCGGTCCCTTCCGTACGCAAAGCTATGGTACAGCAACAGCAGCGCATGGGTGCCGGGAAAAAAATTGTGATGGACGGGCGCGACATCGGCACCGTGGTCTTCCCCAAAGCAGAATTAAAAATTTTCCTTACGGCAAAAAAGGAAATCCGTGCCCGCCGCCGGCATACCGAGCTGCTTGAAAAAGGCTACGAAAGCAGCGTGGAGGAAGTCATGGAAAACCTGCAGCACCGCGACCACATCGACTCTACCCGCGAGGACAGCCCGCTGCGGCAGGCCGCTGATGCCGTCATTATCGATAATTCTGTGCTGAGCCGGGAGGAGCAGCTGGCCCGTGCGCTGGAACTGGCCCGGCAAGCCGGGGCTACCGACCGCCTATGAGGTGGGTACTTCATCTGTCCCTGCTCCTTATCTGCTCTGGCTGCGACTCTTCCTCCCGCATTGATCAGCTGCAAAAGTCGTTTGACAGCGCTTACCGCGAACTGGCACTGCCCTCGCAGCAAGCCGCAGCGCCGGTAGAGCTCACCCGCTGGGACAGCCTGCTGCGTACTTACCGACTGCAGCTGGAAGAAACACCCGCTGTCGGAGAAGAAGCAGAACGGCAGTGGCGCAGCCTGCAGCACCGGCTTATTGTACTGGAAGAACAGATTGAGGCCTACCGGCACCGCCCTGCGCTTTACAACCTGGGAGGCATTTTGCAGCAAACGCTCAGCCGGAAGTACGTACCGCTCACCCAACGGCTCGAACGCATACAGGGCCTGCTGCAGCGCAGCCCCGCTTATTACCGGCAGGCCGTGCACAATTTGCAGCAGGTTACCGATTCTGAAGCCCGCCTTTGCATTGAGAAGCAATCCCTCGGCATCAAATTTTTGGAGTATACGCTGCAAGATTCCCTACAGAAAGCCGGCTGGCCCACCGAACGGAAAGCGGCGTTCCGGGCAGATATGGAGGAAGCGCGCCGGGCACTGAATGCTTACCGCCGCCACTGCGCTCACCTTTTTAAATACTCGGAATAAATATTGCCGAGGCGGTACTCTTTGAGAACGTGCCGCACAGTCTCGGTCAGGTTTTTAGGCAGCTCCTCCAGGTAAAACCACTCTGCCCGCCTGAACTTATGCGTTTCTTTGGCCTTCAGCTCTCCCTCCCAGCGGTACGCTTTGAAATACAGCACAATGCGGTGCTCCTCGTCAATGATTTTATGCAACACATGCACGAGCTGCAGGTCTTCCTCACGCAGCCGTATACCCGCTTCCTCAAAGCTCTCCCGGATGAGGGCCTGCCGGGCGAACTCCCGCTCCTCCACATTGCCCCCCACAAGCGTGTAGTTGCCCCCGTTAGGCTTTGTCTGTTCCAGCAGCAGTATCTTCCCTTTGTGGTAAAGGATCAGGCGAGCCTTAATGGTAGTGGTCGTGTCCGGCATAATTTCGCAGTGAATTCTTTATTTTTTGCACGCACATTAGTAATATTGCAGTGTAAAGTTAACTGAAAACACCAATCTGACCTAAGACAGGTCCTTACCTGTCAATATTTTAATTCCGAATATATACTTCGCATTCAGTTAACCTAATAATCGGGCTAATTGTAATACCTTTGCCCTTAGTAGTGGGGCAAAAATAATTTTTCGAGAAGCCCCTATCTAAATTCGGGATTGCAAATCTGTTCTGTTTTCTGGTTAAATCCATGCCTGCGTACAGGCCCTCAACCCCTGTATGCCGTTCTCAATGGTGCTAACAACCAGTCAACTGCTGCAACTGCAGCGATGGAATGCGCAGAGTGTACGCATTTCAACACCCTTGAAAGCAAAACAGCTGGCATCTTATGCGTTACGAAAATGTACTAGCAACTATCGGCAATACGCCACTCATCAACTTGAGCCGCATTACGAAAGACCTCTCCGCTACCGTGTACGGCAAGGTGGAAGCCTACAACCCCGGGCAATCTGCCAAAGACCGCACTGCGCTGTATATGGTGGAACAAGCGGAGCAGGAGGGCCTCATCAAGCCCGGCGACACCATCGTGGAAGCCACTTCCGGCAATACCGGCTACAGCCTGGCCATGATTTGCAGCATGAAAGGTTACCGCTGCCTGCTCACCGTATCGAGCAAAGCTTCACAGGAAAAGCTCTCGTTGCTCAAGGCAATGGGCGCCGAAGTGGTGATCTGCCCGGCAGATGCCACCCCGGAAGACCCCCGCTCCTACTACTCGCAGGCCAAACGGCTGTCTGAGGAAATCCCGGGCGCATACGACCTGGCACAAAATTTCAACCTCAACAATTCCATGGCCCAC
>CAJXXJ010000208.1 GCA_913062745.1 uncultured Phaeodactylibacter sp. | reverse complement strand
CTTCTCTGGCTTTCGCCAAAGCCCGGCTAAGGCCAGCAGCGTCCTTTCCTCCGGCAGAAGCGAAGAACGGCTGCCCTCCTCCCCCACCTTTGATTTCCTTAGCCAGCTCCCGGATGATATTGCCCGCGTGCAGCTTTTTGCTTTCCGTCAGCTCGCGGCTGATGATGATCATCAACTGTGGCTTCTCTTTGATTTCGGCACCGAAAACAATGAAAGCATTGCCGATCTCCTCCTCCAGTTGGTAAGCCAGGGTTTTGATCGCATTGCTGTCGTCCAGCGGCAGTTGTTCGCTCAGAAAGTTGATGCCGTCGATCTGTTCCACCTTTTCCTTGAGCTGCCCTATGAGCGCGCCGGCCTGCTCTGCCCGCAGACGCTCTACTTCTTTGCGCAGCTCTTTGTTTTCCTCCTGCAGCGACTGTACGTTTTTCACTACATCCTGCGGGTTCTTCAGCAGTTCGCGGATGTCGTTCAGCGCCATCAATTCTTTTTTGATAAAGCGGTCGGCCTGGTCTGCCGTCACCGCTTCGATGCGGCGGATACCAGCGGCCACAGCCCCTTCGGACAAAATTTTAAACTGCCCGATCTCGCCGGTGGCTTGTACGTGTGTCCCGCCGCAGAGCTCGCGGGAAAAGTCCCGGTCGAAGGTAATGATGCGGACGGCTTCTCCGTACTTCTCACCAAAGAGCATCAACGCTCCGGAGGCTTTGGCTTCCTCGATCGGCACTTCCCGCTCTTCCTCCAGCTGTATATTCTCCCGGATTTTGGCATTGACCATTTCCTCTACCTGCTGCAGTTCCTCTGCCTTCATCTTTTCGAAGTGGCTGAAGTCAAAACGCAGGCGCTTGTCATCTACGTCCTGCCCTTTTTGCAGAGCGTGATCACCGAGTACCTGATGCAGGGCGGCGTGCATGAGGTGGACAGCAGAGTGGTTGCTTGCGGTAGCCTGCCGCTTGCCGGCGTTGACCTCTGCCCGCACTTCGGCTTCCAGATTGTCCGGAAACTGCTTAACGATGTGGATGATGAGGTCGTTTTCTTTCTGAGTATCGAGTACAGGTATCTTTTCTTCTCCAAAGTAAAGCAGCCCGCTGTCTCCTGCCTGCCCACCGCTTTCCGCGTAAAAAGGCGTGCGGTTCAAAACAAGCTGGAACTGCTGCTTGCCCTTTTTAAGGTCTACGGTGCGGTACTTGAGCACGTGCGCAGACGCCACGGCCAATTCATCGTAGCCCACAAACTCCACCTCTTCTCCTTCGCGGACAATATGCCAGTCGCCCACTTTTTTGAAGGCATCCGCACGGCCCCGGTCTTTTTGCTGCTGCAGGGCTGCCTCGAAGCCTTTTTCGTCTACTTTCCATCCCCGCTCGCTTGCCATAAGGCGCGTCAGGTCAATCGGGAAACCGAAGGTATCGTAGAGTTCAAAAGCATCCTTGCCAGATACCACACGCTCCTTAACTTCCAGCTCACTGAAGCGGCTCAGGCCTTTTTCCAGGGTATTCAGGAAGGTGCGCTCTTCGGCTTCGATGATCTTGGTAATTTGTCCCTCCTGCGCTTTTATCTCCGGGAAGAACTCGCCCATCTCGGCGGTCAGGACGGGAATCAGGCGGTGCAGCATGGGCTGCTCTATTTCGAGGAAAGAGTAGTAGTAGCGTACCGCACGGCGCAGTATCCGGCGGATAACGTAGCCCGCGCCCGTATTGCTGGGCAATTGCCCGTCAGCTATAGTGAACGCAACTGCCCGGACGTGGTCAGCCAGCACCCGCATCGCCATATCGGTTTTGGCATCTGCTTCGTAGCTGCCGCCGTAGGTTTTGCCGCTGAGCGCTTCGATTTTTTGGATGAGTGGCGTGAAGACATCCGTATCGTAGGTGGCTGTTTTATTTTGCAGCGCCATGCACAGGCGCTCGAAGCCCATGCCGGTATCCACGTGAGTGGCAGGAAGCTGCTCCAGGCTTCCATCCGCTTTGCGGTTGAACTGTATGAAAACGTTGTTCCAGATTTCGATCACCCGGGGGTGGTCCATATTGACCAGCTCGCGACCCGGCTGCTTCGCCTTCTCTTCCTCCGTGCGGATATCGATATGGATTTCTGAGCAGGGCCCACAGGGGCCGGTGTCCCCCATTTCCCAAAAGTTATCTTTTTTGTTGCCGTACAGGATGCGGTCTTCCGGCAGGTACTGCAGCCAGAAGCTTTTAGCCTCTTCGTCAGCGGGCAGGTTTTCCTCCTCGTCGCCGCCGAATACGGTAGCATAGAGGTTTTCCCGGGGAATCTTGTAGACTTCCGTCAGCAGTTCCCAGCTCCAGGCGATCGCCTCTTTCTTAAAGTAGTCTCCGAAAGACCAGTTGCCCAGCATTTCGAACATGGTGTGGTGGGTACCATCGCGGCCCACATCTTCCAGGTCGTTGTGCTTGCCGGACACCCGCATACACTTCTGGGTGTCTGCAATACGGGGCACTTCCGGGGTTTGGTTGCCCAAAAAGTAGTCCTTGAACTGGTTCATGCCCGCGTTGGTGAACATGAGCGTGGGGTCGTCTTTGCTGACGATTGGAGCAGAAGGTACAATTTTATGCTCCTTAGAGCGGAAAAAATCCAAAAAAGCCTGACGTATTTCCTGTGCGGTCATAGATTACTGCGTTTAGAGGCTGCGAAGATAGCAGTAATCAGGGGTTTAGGAAAGTACCGGCCAGGATTTTGAGACACCACTAACAGCAAAGGCGCTCCCCAACCTAAGCCGGAGAGCGCCTTTGCCATTCAGAAGCCTGCTGTGCGCAGTATTAGTACGACCAGAGGTCGTGCTCGAAGTTGAAAATCTCCTGTCGGATCCGGTCAGATTCCATCAACAGGTCTGCACCGGAAAGGTAATCTTCGAGGCGGCGGTCGAATACGTTAGACTCTTTGTAGATGTAGCTGGAGAACCAACGCATTTCGAAGAGGTCCTCGTAGCTCATCGGGCTCGAGTCGTTTGCCATATTGAATACCCGCTCGCGGGAAAGCACTTCGCGCGCTTCCGGGTAGTATACCCAGAACATCGGGCGCTCGTACTTGAAGTTGCCGTTATCGTCGAATTCTTCGATCAGCGGAGCAATACCCAGGATACGGACCTGCATAGTAGAAGACTCCTCATCGAAGAACCAAATTTCTTTAATACGGAAGCGCTTCACGTCGTCCGGGTTTACTTCGTTACGAACCACCTGATAGGTTTCTTCGTAGGTTTCCGGGTCAACGGTAGCGATCGTGTCTACGCTTGCACCCATAGAGGCGACCTCATCGGGGGTAAGCGGAATAGAGAACTTATCGTCCTCTGTGCTGTAAACGGTGATTTCGCCAGCTTCTGCCGCTTCCATCAGTATGGTGAAGAAGGGGCGTTCCGGGTAGGCGAAAGGCAGGTTCATCTTTTCGCGTACGTCAATGACGCGCCAGATGCGCTTTTCCCAGAAAATATCTGCTTCGCGGATGTGGTCATAAGGAAGCACACGCTTTTCAAAGGTGAGCCGTTTTTCAACAATATCGTCGAGGGGCTTATCGGCGTTCGGTTCGCCGGATTCGGTCATGATGATATTGTCCGGCGTTTGCGCAAATGCAGGCCCGGCGACAAAGAACATCAACAAACCTATGCCTAGCAGTTTCAGAGCGATCTTCATGGCTGATTATTTAATTAATTTTTTAACGAGAATTTGACCACGGCCAGGATCGACATGACCGCTTTGAGCGAGGGCAGCTGAGAATATTCTTGGGAATGTTCCGGCTTAACGAATGTGTAATTTCCTCAATTACCGCCCCACGCGGATGCAAAATTGGAAAACCGTTGATATAACGGTCTTTTTCCTAACCCTATTTTGCGCAAGGTAAGGAAAAAATGTGTTACCGCCGACTTCGTCCGCCAACGGTAACACATGTATTTTTTACTTAATCTTGAATACCATTGTGTTGATAGGACGGCCCACGTTATCACCCGGGCAACGCGCCTTTACATCATCAAAATAGTAGACATCACCCGGCTTCGCCTTATTGACGAGGCGGCGGGCCTGATCGTTGTAACGGGCGCCGGCGTTCACGACCTCGACCGGGTCCTGACGAGCGGCAACGTATACCAGGGTGAAGCCCTGAATAGCGCACTGCGCGTCAAAGTCGAAGTTGTCCAGGAAAGCTCCCACACCACCTTGCGCCTTGAAGGTACCTGTACCCATAGCGCCACCGGAAGACTTAGATAGTCGGGCGACCGGGTCAGGAATACGCTTGACGCGGAAGTCGAAAGTGGTGGTTTCCAGTCCGCCACCGGAGAGGATGATCTTCGCTTCGCCCGGCTTGGTAGCCGTAACGACATACTTGCCAGATGCACGGTTGGTCGGCTTAATGGTCACGCCGGAAGCACGCACATCCAGTTCATTGGAAGAAACACCTGCCGCAGAAACGGAGATCGGGTTTTCCACACCGATGTAGAATACGTTCATCTTATCTGCAGAAACAGTAGCCGAACGGGTACCTACTTCGTACTCGAACGTACCTTCGCCTTCCGTCAGCTCGCCGGTAAGCGGGTTACGTACTTCCACCTCCATCTTCAGGGTCTTTTTACCCGTAGAAGTGGTACGTGTAGAGTACTCTGCCTTACCGTCTTCGCCTACTTCAAGGCGAGAGCCGTTGACCATGATCTTGATATCGCTCGGGTTGATCTGTGTAGAGTAAGTACCTACAGAAATCTGTGCGTTGAACGGCTCGCCCTTGATGACATAGGCTTTCTCTGCCTGTACCACCGGGAAGAATGCATCGAATTCAACCACACGTCCACCTGCAAGCTCTGCCATGCTGTTGACCAGCGCAGCTTCGGAGCTTTTGGCGTCAGACTGCATCTGACTCATGAGCGGAAGCACAGCTGCAAGCGGCATTTGACGGAACTTGAAGTCCGCCCAGCTCTTCTTGTCTTTGCTGTCTTTCCAGGTCTCATCATCGATGCCGAACGGCAGGTTCTGACCGATATTTTGGATACGGTTCTGAATTTCCTGCTCGCGCAGGCCGAACTTCTCGCCGTGCTCCTGCAGGAGTTTGGTGTAGATCCCAACGAGTTCGTCCTTGGTTTCGATGATTTTAGCCTTCAGCTCTTCGCCGCGGCCTTCGTCTACCAGCATACGGGTAGTCACGTCCTTGTTTTTCTTGCCTTTAGGTACGCGCTTGCCGTAGCTCACGGTATAGTCATCATCATCTACTTCACCGTTCTGATTGCCAGCGGCGTCAATGAGCTCGTTACGCAGTTCGTCCACATAACTGTTGAAGCTATTGATGGTGGAACGTACTTGGTCTACAGCCGGCTCAATAGGCCGGTATTTTGCTTTGGATTCGTCACTCAGGAGGTTCTTGAGGCTGCTTACCGTTTGCTCCAGCTGAGATTCTACAGTGGAGATGCTCGCTTTATTACCCTCGTCCAGGGTAAAGAAAGCGTTCATCACCTCAGCGGAGACGTTAAGCGCCAGCAGCGCGGTCAGCACCAGATACATGAGGTTGATCATGAGCTGCCGCGGTTCCTTTGGTATTGACATAGCTAAATCGCTTTTTTAATAGTCAGGAAAATAATTCGCGTGCAACTCAGCTTACTGCTGCTTCACGTTAGACATGGCAGAGATCACGTTGCCATAGACGTTGTTCAGTTGGCTGTACGTGCTGTTCAGTGAACCGATGTTCTGATTCAGGGCAGCCAGCTGATCTTTATACTGCTTGGTGTCTTCCAGAGAATCGCTCAGGTCAGCCATCGCTTCGTTCAACTTGGAGTAGAAGTTGCTCATGGTCTTGATCTGATCGCTCGTGCCGGAGAAGTCTACCTCTTGCAGGGCTTTCAGAGAAGAAAGGCTCTTGGACATAGACTGCAGCTCTGTCAGCATGCCGCCAAGCTGCTGCTCTACCACCTCGCCGTTCAGGGGCTGAGAAGCCGGCACACCCGCAGGGGTAGCACCTTCGGTGAGAGGAGCAATATTGGAATTATAGTCGTTCAATCCAGGGTACAGCTTGTCCCAGTAGTAGTCCGGCTCCGGGCCGATCAGGCCGAGAAAAAGGAAGATAAAGGCTTCTACGGACAGGCCGATAATCAACATGGTGGAGGCTCCTTCCCAGCTTTCCAGTTTGAAAAGCGCACCCATCAGTACAACAGACGCACCTACACCAATGATCAGGTTTTTAATGTACTTAAACCCTTTTGACTTTAAGAAACTCATCGTTTGTAGTCTTTTAAAAAGTTTGTTATGAATTTTTTAATCGCTCTGTGGTTGGAAGTCTCCCAAACCAACCTCATAATGTGGGCTTTGCAAAAGGTTACAAGCCCAACTTCACTTTTTTCCTTTTTTTCTGTGTTTTTTCCGAACCACCCCTGAACACACACAAACATCTATCCCTCAGCCGCTTAGCGCGAATGAGCACATCTAACATTAAGTCTTATGGGTGTGGAGTAAAAACTGGAGAAGATCAATAGAAAAGGAAAAGAAAGAAATGAAGGCTGTAACATTTTTGGCTACAGCCTTCACTTCTGTGATTTTACTGCCTAGTAAACAAGGCTGAACAAAATACTTTAGAAGTCATTCAGGGAACGGCCCAGGAAGGTCAGCGCACAACGGAAGCCGATGTAAGACTTGGTTGTATCCTGATACTCCCAGTGGCGGGTACCGGTCTGCATGAAGTGAGCAACATCTTTCCAGGAACCGCCGCGGATTACTTTACGCTTGTAGGCTTCCGGGTCATCATCGGTTGCATCGTAGCGGATATCCGGGTTCAGGTCATGCAGGAAGGAGTAGGCGTTGTCGTAGTAAGCCGTAACGGTCCACTCCGCCACGTTGCCGGCCATGTTGTACAGGCCGAAGTCGTTGGG
>CAJXXJ010000207.1 GCA_913062745.1 uncultured Phaeodactylibacter sp. | reverse complement strand
CGCTTATGCCCCTCGCCCCTTCACCTGCCCAATCATCGTTTAGCGACCCAAAAATTGGTTATCTTACGGTAGGTTGAAGCATCCCCGGCGCACTACTTTCGCCGGGGGTGCTTTTACCTGGCAAATGCAATCTGCTAAGTAAGGTGCTTGCTTGGTGCGCTGCCCGAGCTCTTCAAAGCCTTGCTGGTGTAGAGCTTAATCCAAGGCTTTTGCTAGAAAGAACCTGCCGGATCCTTTTAAAGACTGAGAGCAAGCTCCCTGGCAAGAGCCTTGAGCCCGCTAGCGCAGCGTAGTTAGATTTGAAAAACGATCGATGCATTATTCCTAAACCAATATCTCATGCTAGACAAAACAAAAATAAAAGCACTCCTTCTGACCATATCCATTCTCCTTCCAATCAATGGGCTATATGCCCAAACCTAGATAAATTAAGATTCGCGGTGGTATCATGGCTTGCTGTCCCAATTGTCTTCCGGGTATGCCCATATGGAATACGCTGCTCAACGGGGCCGAAACAGGAGCCGTTTTCAAAAGGACTTATTACCAGTACGGCTGGATGGGTGAATTGGAGGTGACCACACGTACTCCTTTGATTTTCCGGGAGTCTGATGCGACCCTTTACCTATGGAACGAGGCGCTCAGTGCATTCGATACCCTAATTCAATTCGGTGCTGCGCCTGGCGATACCTGGCGGACCACTACAGATTACGACGCAGCGGGGGAAGAAAGCATGTCCACTACCGTAATCGATAACCGGGCATATAGAAATCAATGCGGTGAGCTTGCCATGGATGCACGTTGAATACCAATTCGATTATTTTGACATGACCTATAGGGAACAGGACACGATCGTACAGGGGATCGGCCCATTGAGGCATTACGTATTGCCCTGGGAAGTGGTATATCTGTCCGGAGGCACCGGAGGGCTGCGGTGCTTCGAGAGCAGTAATATCGGGCTGTACTCCCGGTCAGGGCAGGGGTAAGCTGTGATGCTATTCTGACGAACATTGAGGAGTTGACGGCTTTCGAAGAGCACCCCATTACCATTTACCCCAATTCTGCGACTGATGAGATCCATTTTTCAAATATTGGCAACCGCACGGTAGACCGGGTAACCCTCTTCAGCCTGGACGGACGGCATCTTGGAGAGACTGTACTACAGGGCAGGCAGTCAATAGCTGTGCAGGGGCTTTCAAAGGGGATATATGTCGTCGCCATTATTTTTGAAGATGGTACTATTGGGCGGGCAAGGTTTGTGAAACAGTAGTGTGCCGAAAGGGGAAAGTATCAGGCTGTGCGCTACACACTCAGGCGGCGATTATGGCTTTGATAGCAATCGGGGGAGACTCCCAAAACCGCTACCGGTATGAAGGTAATATGCTGCACGGTTACAGCAGACCCATTGTGCCTTACGTCCCTGAATCGCCAAGCTTTGTGCTTCTTACAATGTTTTTTGAAAAAGAAGCCCAAAAATTTGGAAATATCGCGGGGGGCTAAATTTGATTATCGCAAAGCTGTGGTGGAAACTAGTCATTAAAAACAGGAGTTCATCATCTCTCAGGATGAGGCAACGCCCGAAGAAGAGCAAAAAAAGGTAAGCAATGCCTTGAGGGCTTAAAATAGCCCACTCAGCACCCCCTCCAACCGCTCCACATACCCCGCCAGGTAAAGCCCGCCGCCCATTCTACCACCTCCGCCATACGCTGCCGTTCGGCCTCAGGCAGCTGGTAGAGGGACCGCATTGCCCAACGGAGAGCAGTAGTTTTTTCTTCCAAAAAGTGCCGGGTCTGTCCTTATAAGGCTGCTACCTCCCAAGTACCAATTTCCCGACGCTCCGCATCAAACCCCACCCCAATACCGAGCATGCGTTTCCCACTGCTGCGATAGCGGTCGGCATAACCGCGCTCTTGCAGTTGAGCCAAGGCAACCTCCGCTGATTCTTTGAACTTAAACTCGAAAATATAGACGGTATCCGATGTCTGCACCACCGCATCTGCCCGGCCGCGGGCGGAGTGCACCTCACTATCCGCGTAGATGCCCAGATAGTTGAAGACGATATGCACCAAGCCGTGGTAAAGCCCCTCTGATTTCTTGTCGAAGGTCTCGTAAGGCAAACCTGCAAGGATACCATTAAGGATTTGACGGACTTGCTCTAAATCTCCATTATGAAAAGCTTCGCGCATATCCCGTATCGTACGCCCGGTATGCCGGTGGCCCTGCTCGGGTGCCAGCTCATCGATCAGGAATTGGTACATACTTTCCCGTACTTCTTTATTGGGGTAATCGAGTACATACTCGCCAGTCATGACATCCACCGATTTGACCGTAAGGTAACCCGCATGAAAAAGAAGAGAAACCGGTGCCACATAATCCAGGTCAAACTGTTCAAAAACGATGCTGCTGACCTCCAGGTTTTCCACAGCAAAAAGCTGCCTTTCCCGCATCTGCTCAATCAGAAAATTGGGGCTGCCGGTAGCAAACCAAAAGTTGGTAAACTGTTGCTTGGACAAGAAATTCAGGATGCCAAATGGGTTGTAAAGCCGGGACTGGCCATCCCAGGAATAGCCATTGTACCAAAGCCTCATGTGATCAAGCAGCGCTTCCATCGTAAGCCCCAGCGTTTCCCGGGTGGCCTCCAGATGATCGGCAAAGTAGTGCTCCAGTTCCTGCTGCGTGTAGCCGGTCAGGGTAGCGTAGTGCCGGTCGAGCGTCAGGTCATTCAGGTTGTTGAGGTGGGAGAAAATGGACACCTTGGAGAACTTGGTGATGCCGGTGATAAAAACCAGCCGCAGCTGCGCATCCGCACTCTTGATAACGCCGTAGAATTCCCGCAAAATATTGCGGTTGGCTTTTGCCTGCGCCATGCTTTCGGCGCTTAAGTAGTCGATGATGGGCTTGTCGTATTCATCTATCAAAAGAACCACCTGACCATACTTTTCATGAGCGGCGGTGATCAGCTCATTGAACCGGGCCTTGTAGTTCGAATGGCTAAGCTCCAGCCCCAGTTGTTTTGCTTGTCCATCCAGAGCTCTTGATAAAGCGCTCTCCAGCCCTGACTGCTCATAATCCATGGCGTCAAAGGAAAAGTGAAGCACCGGATGGCGCTGCTCCCAATCCCAATGCGCTTCAATCCACAATCCTTCAAACAGGGCCTTGTTGCCCTCAAACAGCTCCTTGAGGGTAGACACCAGCAGCGATTTGCCAAAGCGGCGGGGCCGAGACAGAAAATAAGGCTTCCCCATCGTCACCATGCGGTGTACCAGCTCCGTTTTGTCCACATATACGTAGCCGCCTTTGCGTATTTCGCTAAAGCTTTGTATGCCGATGGGTAGTTTTTTCATAGTTGTAAAGATAGGGAAATTCAACCAGGAGCGTCAATAAGAAAGCCGTACCTATCCCTTCCCCCAGCCCACCGCTCCCTTCCCAAACCGCTTCCGTATCCCATCCATCGCTGACTGCAGGCGCTGCTCCTCGGCGGTGGCGTCAAACAGGCTCATCTGCGGGTGGCCGGGCACGAGATTGCTGAAGCGGACGCCCAGCAGGCGCACCAGCTGCCGGCGCTCGTACAGCTGTTCGAGCAGCTCGCGGGCGTGGTGCAGCAGCGTACTGTCGGAAGCTGTATAGGGCAGGCGGTGCTGCCGGGTGAAGGTGTTGAAATCGGTATACCGCAGCTTAACGGTGATGCAGGAAGTCAGCCGGGCGGACTGCCGCAGCTCGTAGGCCAGCTGCGTGACCATTTGATTGAGGGTGCTGCGCAGGAAGTGTACGTCGGTGGTATCCGTTTGGAAAGTGCGTTCGGTAGAGATCGACTGCCGGTCGGTGTAGGGCACCACAGGCCGGTGGTCGATGCCGTGCGCCTTTTCCCAAAGCTGCTTGCCGGGCTTGCCGAATTCGCGCTGCAGCAGCAGAGGCGGTACCTGACTGAGCGCCTGCACCGTGCGGATGCCCATCTGGTTCAGGCGGTGGCTCGTCACTTTGCCCACGGCGGGCAGGCGGCGCACCGGCAGCGGGGCCAGAAATTGCTTTTCCCGCCCGGCTTCCACCAGCTGTGCCCCGTTGGGCTTACCCTCGCCGGCCCCGACTTTGGAGACCAGCTTGTTGACAGACAGGCCGATCGATAAGGGCAGGCCGCTTTCGCGAATGACTTTCTGCCGCAGCTCCTGCGACCACTTCCAGCAGCCGAAGTAGCGGTCCATACCGCTGATGTCCAGGTAAAACTCATCAATCGAGGCTTTCTCCAAAACCGGGGCCTCCTCCGCCAGTAGCTCCGTGATCAGCGCGGAATGGCGCAGGTAGTTTTCCATATCCCCCCGCAGCACAATCGCGTCCGGGCAGCGCTGCAGGGCGTGCCGGATGGGCATAGCAGCGTGGATGCCGTAGCGGCGCGCCTCGTAGCTGCAGCTTGCGACCACCCCTCTTCCACTGCTGCCGCCAATGATGACCGGCTTGCCACGCAGCTCCCGGTTGTGCAGCTGCTCCACGGATACGAAGAAGGCGTCGAGGTCCAGGTGCAAAATAGCTCGTTCAAACATATTGTGTTCGTTTTCTGTACTGCCGCCGCACACCGCAACAGGCCACCGAACGGCAGTATTTTCATAGCATGTTAAATTTTCTACTCTTTGCAAATGCTGAGAGGAGTCGCGCAATGGAGGGGTAGATCGAGCCAAAAGTAAAATTATTTGTTTTTTAAAACAAATTTATTTATCTTTAAGGGGTCATTACTAAACCCTAAAGCCATGCAGGAGTTACCGTTCTCTCACGATGCGTTTTTTACGGCTGTATTTTCAGATGTGGAACGCACCAAGGCTTACCTAAAGGCTTTTTTGCCTTCGCATATACTACAGGCGGTGAAGATAGACACGCTTACCCCTGAGGAGGGCTCCTTCGTAGATGAGCAGCTCCGGAAAACATTCGCCGATCTTGTGTTCTCAGTAGAAACGCAGTCCGGGCAGCCTTCCGACCTTTGCCTGCTTTTTGAGCACAAGAGCTATCCGGATAAACACGCAGCTTTTCAAATTCTGCATTACATCAGCAGCGCGATGCTGAAGCGGGTAAAAGCTAATGAGCCTCCCAGATTGGTGTTGCCTATACTAATGTATCATGGGCAACAGCCACTAGCTTATTTGCCCATACGGCACTTTTTTGAGCCGGTGGACTCTGCGTTTCAACCATACTTGCCTGATTTTGAATACATTTTTCATAACTTTCCGAAGATACCAGATGAGCAGATTGAACGCATTGAACCGACTTTGCTGAGTGCAGCCTTACTTGTCATGAAGCATTTTTACGACAGTGGTTATCTGGAGGAACGCGCTTCCTTACTGTTGCTCAAGGCTATGGATGAGCACGGGAACTTATTCAAACCGCTGGTCGTTTACTTTTTCAACAAAATGAAGGCCGATGAGGACCGCGTGCAGGAAATCATCGTCGACCTTCCCGATACAATCAAACCTTCCGTTATGAGTACGCTGGAATTATTTGTACAAAAGGGCCTGGAACAGAAAACCATCGTTACCTGCCGGAATATGATCCGGCTTGGCTTGGATGACCGCACCATCTGCGATGCGCTGGAGGTGAGCCCGGAATTTGTAGCGCAAATCCGAAATGAAATGGAGGGCAAAACCTCCGACGCTGCAAGTTCTGTAGACACCTTAGTGGAAGAAGGAGAGCAACGAAAAGCCAGGGAAGCCTGTCAAAATATGATCCGGCGGGGCTTCGGGGCCCCTATCATCTGCGAAATCCTGGCCGTTACGCCGGAATTTGTGCAGCAGGTGCGGGAAGAGCTGTAGCAGCCACTATCAATGCCAGCCGTGCTCCTGCATCGCTTTGAATGCAAAAGCCTTCGCATCATTTAGGTCAATACCGGTAATCACCAGCGTTACTTCCTCAAACAGAATAATGAAAGTAGACGGGTACACCTTGCGCTGCCCGGGAAACCAAGCCATCGGGTAGTCCGCATTAGGCAACACTTCGTAGTCCGCTTCTGCATTGCGCGTTTTCCACTCTGCAGCTACCGCCTGCAGTTGAAGGGCGTCCTTTGCGGTAGCTGCCGGCATGAGATAGATGCCCAGATAGTCATCGAGGCTGCGGGCGGGCAGGCTAAACGTACAGGCCGACAATTCTCCGTAGTTAGCAGCCGTAGGCGTCGGCTTGCGTACCGGCTCCGTCAGTACTTCTTCCATAAAATCCTGCGGGAGCAGCTCGCAGGCCTGTGGCAGTGAGCCGGACGCCCCTCCCCCGTTACAGGCAGCAAGGGCCGCAGCAAGCAGCACAACAAGAACACAACGTACGGTCATCATTTATTCTCTTTTTGGCCAAGATCGATAATTTTTTCAAATCAGCCACTGCACAAAGGGCGTCAGCAAGGCCGGCCGCGCCCGGTACACTTCAAAGTAAGGCGTCGGCACAGCCCGGAAGCCGTTGAGCGTAGGCGCAATATTGGGCATGGTGCTGCCCAGAAAATTAAACTGCCGGCTGTGGGCAGCGCTGCGCTTCATGCACTCCCACATCAGATATTGGAAGGCGCCGCTTTTGCGGGAGCCCGGCCCGTTGCCCGCCAGCAGCGGGTAGGATACGCCGGCGGTGTGGAACAATAACGTGCCGCTGTGGTAGCGGCCGTCTTTGGCGCGGGCGTAGAGCAGCTCGTGCTTCCCGTGTTTCCCGATCGCCTCATTCATCCGCTGCAGGGCTTGCAGGCTGAGCGGCGGCATCAGCCCCTGCCGCTCAAAGGTGTAGCGCGCCAATTCGTAAAGCGGCAGCACCTCTCCGCTTTCCACAATATCCAAATGCTCCGGCCCGTGCGTGATGCTGTACTTTACCGAGCGGTTAAAGCGGCGGTAGAGCGCAG
>CAJXXJ010000206.1 GCA_913062745.1 uncultured Phaeodactylibacter sp. | reverse complement strand
GGTTTTTCATACTATTTATTGACATTTACGAGATCACAGAGAAAGATAAGGGTTTTCGCTTTGCTACCGGCCGGGAGGCGATGAATGAGCCCTTTCATTTCGTGAGTGGCCGGGGCTACTGTGTTTAAGCAATGCGCCCCATACTCAGGAGCGCCTCGTACTCCTGTTCCAGCTTGCTGCGGTCTACCGGCACCACACCTACTTTTTCACACACCTGCCCGCCCGCGAGGTTAGCCAGTTGTGCGATTTGCTCTAAATCCATGCCCAGCGAAAGCCCCAGCCCGGCTACCGCAAACACGGTGTCGCCCGCGCCGCAGACATCGGCAATCATCCGCGGGTGTGTAGGCATGCTGTGGCTCGATTTGCCGTTCTCGAAAAAGACACCGCGCTCTGATAAGGTAATCAAGGTGAACTGATGGTCAAGCTTAGAGCGGAGGTGTTGGGCGGCTTTCGCCAAAGATGCTGTGTCGGGCGCTACGGGGAAAGGGATTTGCGCCCTGATTTCCTTCAGGTTAGGCTTGAAAAGGGTAATGCGCTTATACGCCCAGAAGTTATTGAACTTAGGGTCCACTGCGGTCGGGATATCGCGTTTGATCGCCTCCAGAATGACCTTCTGAATCACCCGCACCGACAGTACTCCCTTGTTGTAATCCTGGAAAAGAATAGCGTGGATATCCTTGTTTTCCAAGATACTGACCACTGCTGCCAGCAACTTTTCCTCTTCAGCCTCCAGCAGGTCATGCGTGTCCTCCTCGTCCAGCCGCAGCAACTGCTGACTGGCTGCCAGCACCCGGGATTTGACGGTGGTGCGCCGCTCGGCAGATTGTACGATACCGCGCGTGGAAAGCTGATGTGCGGGCAGCAGCTCCAGCATTTCGTCGCCCTCCTTATCCTTGCCAATGACGGTGCAGATATAGGGCGTTGCGCCTAGCGCCTTCAGGTTGAGGGCTACGTTGGCTGCGCCGCCCAGGCGGTCTTCCCGCTGCTGTAATTGGACGATCGGGACCGGCGCTTCGGGTGAGATGCGGTCTACCCGGCCTTCCAGGTAGCGGTCGATCATGACGTCTCCCAGGACGAGGAGGTTTTGTTGGCTGAAATGCTCGAAAGGTGCACTTGCAGAATTCATGTTGCGAATAGTTCAGTGTGTGCGAAAGATAGTCAAACCGGGACAAAGGAAAAATATTTTCCCGCTCTTAGGTGCCGTTGCCAGGGCAGGAGTTATGGCTTAGGGGAAGATGCGGCATCAAGCTTGCCGCGCAGATACCGGACGGCCTGTTCGCTTGCGCCCTTGTTTTTATGCAGGTATGCCAGGGCTGTGCGGGAGGCATTCTCGTAGGCTTCCTCCGCCTGCAGGTTTCGGAAGGCTTCTGCCAGGCTGCGGCAGTCTTCCACTACAAATCCGCCGCCGTTGTCTGCCAGGTAGCGGGCCTCTTCAAATTTCTCGTACTTCGGGCCAAACAGGACCGGTAACCCGAATGCAATCGGTTCCAGCGTATTGTGGATATCCGCGCCGAAGCCGCCGCCGATGTAGGCGATTTTTCCGTATTGATAAAGGGCGGACAGCATCCCGATATTGTCAATAAGGAGTACCCGGCAATCGTCGGGCAGGCCCCGGGCAGTGGCTTCCGAGTAGCGGCAGGAGGGGAGTTGCAGCCCTTTTTCGATATTGCGCAGATGTTCTTCGTCTATTTGGTGGGGGGCGATGATAGCCTTCCACCCTGCAGGCAGCTGATCATTGATGAAAGGCAGGAGGTGGGCTTCGTCCTCCGGCCAGCTGCTGCCGACAATGAATACGGGCGCATTTTGTTTGAATTGAGCTACCAGTGGAAAGCCCGGTGCTGCTTCGGCAATCTGGCAAACCCGGTCGATCCGCGTATCTCCGGCCACGGTAAAGTGCTCAATGCCGTGCTGCCGAAGGTGTTTGGCGGAAGCCTGATTCTGCAGGAAGAGGTGGTCAAAACCCGCGAGTACCTGCAAAAAGGGTTTACCGTAGGGGCGGAAAAAAACCTGGCCTGGGCGGAACAGCCCGGCAATCAACACGGTGGGTATCCCATTCTGCTGCAGCCCACGCAGGTAGTTGAACCAAAATTCGTATTTGACAAATACGGCGAGCTCCGGCTGCCAGATTTCGAGAAAATCCCGGGCATTAGATACGCTGTCCAGGGGCAGGTAGGCTACATAATCTGCTTCAGCGTAGTTCCTGCGGATCTCGTAGCCGGAAGGGGAGTAAAAGGTGAGCAGAATGCGAATGTAAGGAGCTTCCCGCTTCAGCCCTTCCATAACCGGCCGGCCCTGTTCAAATTCGCCGAGGGAGGCACAGTGGATCCACAGTAGCGGGCCCTCTCCGGAGCTGTCTGCCAAAAGCTGCCGGTGCTGAGCCCCCCAACCCCTGCGCCCCGCCGCCCAGCTGCGGGCTTTGGGGTGAAAAAGGGCGGCGAGCTGCAGGCTCCAGCCGTACAGCCGGATACCGATGCGGTACAACCCCCACATTTAGTAGTAAATTTCTTCAGATGCCCTGCTCCCAACGTAGAAGGGGAGGACCCAACCTACCCGAAACCCAAAATCCAGATCGAGCCGCTCCGTGGTATCCTGCATGCGGGTATCAAAATTGAATGCCCGGCGGCTCTGCGTAAAGGCTTGCGTGAATTCAAAGCCGGCGTAGAAATTGATCAGCTTGTTCAGGCTCAGCACCTGGTAGCCGACAAATTCGGTGAAGGCCAGGCCGTTCGTCAGCCGGTCGTAGCCTTTCTCGTACTCGCCGGTCAGTTGGTTGACGGTGCGCAATGGGTCATTCTGTATGCGGATTTTATGCTGGAACAGCCCTGCGCCGGCTGTCACGCGTATGCCGGAGCGTGGGTTTTGAAACCCCAGGCTGATGATTTTGCCGATGTGGGCGCCGGCGTAAAAGCCGCGCATGCGCAGCCGGATATCTGCGTAGGTGCGGTCGTTGGCGATGATGAAGCCCTCGTCGTTGACCAGATTAGTCAGTGGGTTTTCCTCGACGTTGTTGCCGAAGTAGAGGTTGTACTGCACTCCCAGCAACCAGCTGTTTTTGGAGGTGACAAAGTCAAAACTCCCCCCTACGCTGAAGTGGCTGCCGAAGCGTTCATCCAGGTCTCCACCCGGCAGGTGTATGCCGTAGCTGATGCCGGGCAGCAAGCCATTGCCGCGGTTAAGCGCAAATTCCGGGTACTCCTGCTGTGCGCTCAGCGTCAGCGTGCAGCAAAGCAACAACAGGCTTGTCCATATCTTCTGCATTTCCTAAGGTTTGCCGCAAATGTAGTCAAAAATCTACTCGGTTTTTGGAACGCAGCGGGGGATCGCCCGTTTAATTGAGTAAATTTGCCGACACGCACTGTGAGCAGCCACCCTTTTTATTTTAACCACCACAAAACACAGACCACATGTCTACATCTAACACCATCCTTATTACCGGCGGCGCAGGTTTTATCGGCTCCCACCTGGTCCGGCTCATGGTCAACAAATACCCGGATTACAAAATCGTCAACCTTGATGCGCTGACTTATGCAGGTAATCTGGAGAACCTCAAAGACATCGAAGACAAACCCAATTATACTTTCGTCAAAGCAGATATCACCGATGCGGATGCGATGCAGGAACTGTTTGCTGTTCATCAGTTTGACGGCCTTATCCACCTTGCTGCAGAGTCGCATGTGGACCGTTCGATTTCCAACCCCATGAGCTTTATCGAAACCAATATAGTAGGCACCGTGGTGCTGCTCAATGCGGCGCGCAGCCACTGGGGCGACTTTAGCGGCAAGCGCTTCTACCACGTTTCCACCGATGAAGTCTACGGCACCCTGGGCGAAACTGGTTTCTTCACGGAGGATACGGCTTACGACCCGCGTTCGCCCTACTCGGCTTCCAAGGCCAGCTCTGACCACCTCGTGCGGGCGTACTACCACACCTATGGCTTGCCGGTCGTTATCTCCAACTGCTCCAATAACTATGGCCCCTACCAGTTTCCGGAAAAGCTGCTGCCGCTTATGATCAACAACATCCGGCATGAGAAGCCGCTTCCGGTTTACGGAGACGGGAAATATACCCGCGACTGGCTGTGGGTGGAAGACCATGCCGAGGCGATTGACCTTATTTATCATAAGGGTGTCAACGGCGAAACCTATAACATAGGCGGCAATAATGAATGGAAAAATATTGACCTGGTCCATCAGCTTTGTGATGTGATGGACGAGCTACTGGGGCGGGCAGCCGGCAGCTCGAGAGAGCTGATCACTTTCGTGAAAGACCGCCCGGGGCACGACCGCCGCTACGCTATTGATGCCAGTAAGCTGCAGAACGAACTGGGCTGGGGCCCAAAAATACAGGCAGAAGAGGGGCTGCGCAAGACCGCATCCTGGTATTTGGAAAACACCGGATGGCTTGAGCGCGTTACATCAGGAGCATATCAGGAATATTACGAGAAACAATACACAGAGGATTAAAGTCATCTATGCCGGATAGATTCAATATCCCAGACCCCGAGCGGGCAAAGGGTTTAATGCTTAGGCTGCGCCGCTTTGTGGTCACTACCTTTATCGGGGGGCTTGTAGTAATACTCCCCCTCACCCTTTTTATCTTTTTGGTACGGCTGGTTGTCAAGTTTACCGGCAAGCTGCTGGAGCCCATCCGTGCCCTGATTCCTTTTTCGGAAAACATTTCCGCCACTTTGCTCGATCTGCTTTCCCTGAGCATCGTGGTTACCCTGTTTTTCTTTGTGGGCATCGTCGTCAAAACGAGCGTGGGCGGAAAGCTCTTTGCCCGCTTTGAGCAACAGTGGTTGATGAACCTGCCGCTGTACGGGGTGCTGCGCGAAACTGTGCGGCAGTTTCTGGGGCGCAAGAAAACGCCTTTCTCACAAGTCGTGCTTGTGGATGCCTTTGGCAGTGGCGTGCTGATGACCGGCTTTGTCACCGATGATGAAGTCGGAGGGGGGTACGTCACCGTCTTTGTCCCTACGGCGCCTAATCCAACGAACGGTTTCGTCTTCCACGTCAAAGAGGAGCAGCTGCGTTATGTCGACACCCGGCCGGAGGATGCAATGAGCTCTATCATCGGCGTGGGCACCGGCTCTTCTTCCCTCTTTACGCTGCCGAAACAGCCTGCCGATGCCCCGGAGCAGCCTTCCGGGCCGCAGACTTAGTTCCGGGAGTTTACAACTTATCCACTACCTTTGCTGCTATGATAGGACTACAAGTACTTTTTGAAGATAACCACCTGATTGCCGTCAACAAACCTGCGGGCATCCTGGTACAGGCTGATATCACTGAGGATAAGCCGCTGAGCGAGTTTGTCAAACAATACATCGCCGACCGGTACAATAAGCCGGGGGCGGTATTTCTGGGCACTATCCACCGCCTCGACCGCCCGGTGAGCGGAGTGGTCATTTACGCGCGCACAAGCAAGGCACTCGCCCGCATGAACAAGCTGTTTCAGGAGCGGGCTATCGAGAAAACATACTGGGCTATTACCGAAAACCGCCCGGACCCGCTACAGGGCGAGCTGGTACACTATATCGATAAGGACCGTTCCCGCAACGTGGCACACGCCTCCCTTAAAAAGCGCAACAAAGACGCTAAGAAGTCAGAACTTTCCTACGAGATGATCGCCGAAATCGGCAACCACCATATGCTGGAGGTCAAACCGAAGACCGGCCGCCCGCACCAAATCCGCGTGCAGCTGTCCCGCATGGGCTGCCCAATCCGCGGCGACCTGAAGTACGGTGCGCCTACCGCCAATCCCGATAGCTCTATCCACCTGCACTGCCGAAGCATGTCCTTCATGCACCCGGTGCGGCAGGAACCGGTGACGATCACCGCCAACCCTCTGGTGAAAGACGAGGTCTGGAAAATGTTTGAAGGGCAGTGGGTAGGCTGATACCCGGCGCTGCCTCGTTCCTGGTGCTACACTGACCAAGACTTTATTCAATTAAATTAAAACAGGCTTTCTGTTGCATACCAGCAGAAAGCCTGTTTTGTAGGTAGTCGATCATTTGTGTTTTGCTTTTACTCAGTTAAAATTTTCTGTATTTTAAAAACTAAACAAATGACAAAAATCCTTGCCAAAACCCTTCAGCAGTTACAGCGTTTTAAGGAGTATTTAAGCCGTATTTATGCCGGAACAAACTAATTTTCAACGCTTACTTCGCCTGATCGAAACAGACGTCAGGCATGACTTTATCGATGCCGCTGGTATCCGGACTTCTTATCTGGAGGCAGGGGAGGGGCCGGTGCTCGTGTTGCTACATGGTGCCGGCGGCGGCGCAACGAGCTGGTACAAAGTGATTGCACCACTGTCGCGCCACTTTCGCGTCATTGCTTTTGACAAACCCGGTTACGGCGAGTCGGAAAAGCCATGGGCGGACTACAGCAAGCAATTTTACGCCCGATGGCTGGCGGCGGCAGCCCGGGCGCTGCAGCTCAGCTCTTTCAGCCTGGCAGGCAGTTCACAGGGTGGCTCGGTAGGCATTTACTTTGCGCTGCATTATCCGGATATGCTGGAGCGGCTCATCCTGGTGAGTGCCGGAGGGCTGAGCGATGAATGGGACCGCAGCATCATCCCGCGCATGGTGCTGTACCGTTTGTTTCCCACTGCATTCTGGGGCCAGCTGCTGGGCAGCAAAGTGATGAAGGACCCCGCTGTAGCCGACCCGGCATGGCACGCTTATTCTATGGAAGTCATCCGCAAGCCGGGAGGGCGCTATCCGTTCTTCCTGGGCCGGGGCAAGGCGGTGGCAACCTACACCGACGAAGAACTGCGCTCGGTATCTGTGCCGACTCTTGTGCTGTGGGGAGAAGATGAGGCTTTTTTTCCGCTCGCCCCCGGAGAGCGGGCTGCTGCCC